>CAZOSN010000016.1:0-41318 GCA_964582405.1 uncultured Oligoflexales bacterium
CCTTGCTGACTAGGCAATACGCGTCTTTTTTTAAATTTATCCCTTAAAGTCCTGTAAAAATTTTTCTAAAGATAGAGATAAAAAAGTCAATTTTTTGTCAGAGCCAACTTTGGCGGAATTCGGTCCGACACTCTTTGAAGATCAATGCGGATGGATTTTCTCAGCAATTGAAGAAATACTGTCAAAGATAGGTCGATTTAATCCGAAGCTGTATCTCACCTACATCGAAATATGCGCCGACCAATACTGTCCTTCACCGATAGCTGTTTTAAATTCAGCGCGACAATCCCTCGTTCGAGAATTTCCCAATGCTATGAATGGATCTGACTCTACTTCAGCCAAAGTTAGTGATTATCAGAAGCTTTCATTTTACGTTAAGGACGATAATTTGTTCAGGCGCGAAATGCGGTATCGATTCAAAAAGCCGACATCAAAAAAATCATCGCGAGAAAATCAATATGTAATGATACGGGGTAGAGCCGATTTCGAGAGTGCGGTCCTTAGGTGCAAGAATGAAACCGAAGCTTTATTCAATAAGCTGAATGAGCCTATGGAAGTGGGAGAAACCTGTTCGGAATTGCTTGGGCATATTTTTGACCTTTGTCCCAAGAAGTGTACTGGCAAGGTTTGCGTTGATTTGATCAGATCTGGTGGAGTTACTGTCAGTAAATCAAACAAGGATCGCTTGGGATATATGTGTCTGAAAGAGCTTTCACAAAATGGCATCGTCAAGCGATTACCTGATTATCGTTTTGGACTGTATGGGAAATATTACGACCTACTCATGCTAAACTTCCCTATTGAAAAGATGGGACGAATTGAGACCATACCGGAACAATAGGATTATTTTTGATTATGAATAATACGACCTATTAGAGGACAATATATGGGCATACTCATGACCGATGAAAAAATATTGATGCCGATCGAAGCAGCCGACTTACTTGGAGTCGCTTTGCCAACAGTCTATAAGTGGGTTCATCAACGGCGAATCCCTTTCAGGAAACATGGCCGACGCCTTCTTTTCTCCAGAAGCGATTTACTGAAATGGAGTAAGGCCAATGAAACCATTCCCCTAGACAATAGTTACTGACACCAAATTTAAAAAAATTTATAACGTCGCCTCGTTGACCAAAAATGTGTCATGCTCTTTGACAATCAGGCATTTGTTGGATCGAGGCGGCCTCTTAGGAGGTTCAATTGCCAATAAAGAAAAAAATTTTGAAAAATGGGGATGCGTCCTACATTGTCAGAGAGCGCGATGCCTATGGCGCTTGGTACCCTAGTGAGACCTTCAGGCGCAGGACCGATGCCGAGAGGCATTGCCTTACGCTCAAAGAAAAGAGAAATCGAGGCACCTCTTCGGTGAGTCAAAAGCAATCTGACATATCGGTTTGCGTATACTGCGAAAAATGGATGACAGAGCGCACTCACCGGCTGTCTAGGGGATGGGATCAGCAGAGCCAGCGTATGGTCAGAACTTACGTGTTGCCTGTGATTGGTCAGTACAAGCTAAGGTCGGTGACACCGCCGCAGGTTGGAGATGTTCTCGCCAAAATGTCGGTGAACGGTCGTTCTGCCCAGACTCGTCGGCATGTTTATAATTTGCTTCGGCAAATGTTTTCAGACGCTGTCGAATACTACGGTTACTTGGACAAGTCCCCAGTCATGAAAAAAGATGCGCCCAAAGTCCACAGAACCGAGCGAAGGTTTCTGGTACCGGAGGACTCCTGGAAATTGCTGAATCGATCCGTTGACCATTATCTAGCACCTGCGGTTTGGGTAGGGTTTTTGACAGGATTGCGAACAAGCGAGATTCAGGCGCTTCGGTGGGAGTCAGTAGATTTTGGGAAAGAACAAATTCTAATCAAGGAGGCGTTCAAGCGTTCGATTGGCGAGATTGAGCCATACCCGAAAAACAAGGATTGGAGCTATGTAGCGATGCCAAGAGCCTTGGTGGACTTTCTGCGACCCAGGGCTAAAGGTCAACATCCAAAGGCGTTTGTTTGTCCGGCCTTTCAGGGAGGTATGTTGGAGCAGAAGAAGCTTCACAATGGCCTACAGGAGCTTTGCAAGCGTGCTGGCGTGGATGTTATCTCCCCGCATGAGATGCGCCATTCGTGCACAGAAATTTGGATTGCCATGGGAGCTAGCACCGAGGATCTGCGTCGCCAGTTGAATCAAAAGTCCTCTGAAACCACTCAGCGGTACATTCACAGGACCGATGATCGCCTTCAGTCAATTGCACAAAAAATCGGTGTGCCTACAGCCCAACTAAAACTCGTCAATCAGTGATTTGACACTTTTTGTACACTTTTCGGTTTTTAGGCTTAATCTTGGCTTTTAATTTAGAGGTCTAACTATCTAATTTTTATGAAGAAAAAGTTGGTCGGGGAGACAGGGATCGAACCTGCGACCTCATGCTCCCAAAGCACGCGCGCTACCAGCTGCGCTACTCCCCGATCTTGGGATAGAGAGAGAGTAATACAGGCCAAATTTGGGTTCGTCAACATGGTATGTGAAAATGATTTGGTGGGATTATTTTGGTGTATTAGCAGTGAGAAATGTGGCATGGTGCGGATCCAACGAAGATTTGTTCATCTGGGACCGCATGAGCCAACTTCCCAACGCCCTGATCATGACCGACGACGGCAGCTTCACGATGCGCCAAATGGAGCATGGGGAGGAGTTTCATTCGCGCATGGGGGCTATGACCGAGGCGCGTGAGTTGTATATAAAAAAGAGCGGTTTTGGTGATCGGGTGAGGGACGGGGAGGCCATGACTGTCTTGGATGTAGGACTGGGACTTGGCTACAATGCGGTGCTCACGATAGCCTCTTGGCTGAAGGCAGAGGCGTCAGGGCCATTGAGTCTGGTCAGCCTTGAGATCGACTCTGCCTTAGTCAAGGAATTGTGCGGTGGAGTCGCACCTTGGATGGTGGGGTGGGATCCAGATCTTTGCCAGATTGCGTCAAAACTCGCTCCGATATCGGGAGCCGAGCCTGAGCGGTTTCAAGCACGCATTGTGCACTCTAATGGCCAAGTATGCGAATGGAAGGTTTATGTTGGCGATGCCACTACAATGGACCTTAGCCCAATTGCCGACGGGGGGTTTAACTTTGTTTGGCAGGATGCATTTTCTCCCAAAAAAAATCCTCCCATGTGGACAGAAAACTGGTTTCGCAACATCCGACGCTCTTGTACAAATGATTGTACACTCGTAACCTATAGTGTGGCGCGCCAAGTAAGGGATGCGCTTGCGGCAGCGGGATTTGAAGCCAATAAAATAGCTGCCCTCGGGACAAAGAAGCACTGGCTTATGGCTCGGCCCGTCTGAAAACACTAAATGAGGTGAAAATGTCAGATGACACCAAGACAAAATTTGATGTGGTGGTCGTCGGCGGTGGGCTCGCTGGGCTTCTTTCAAGCGTGCGGATCGCGCGGCGGATTCCAGGGCTCAACATCCTGTTGGTCGAAAGACATGGCCAACTCGGGGGACGCCTTCGCTCGACGCTAGATTCGGAATGGGGTTATGGATTGAAATCGATCAGCCAGGAGCTGTTCAATTACTGGAATCAGGTGCTGACCGAAGACTCTAGCGATCCGTGTGATTTGCACTCATTTAAAGTCCGCAGGCAGCAACGTTTAGGGATTCTTCAGGCAGGAAAAGTCAAGGAAATGCCATGGCGAAATGCACTCACCGAAGAAGGGGCTCGGGTCATAGCAGGCGCTGCTGCTGCGCGAGACTGGTCTACGGTTGAAAAACTGTGGGAGCACCAAGATCAGGAATCGAAGGCTGCGGCGCAAGCTCTGTCGCAGACGTTCGCAGGAAATAAGCGAAGTCCTTCTGCAGTGGTTGTTGAAAATATTTCGCACCTGTGGGGTGTCCCCGATCCTTGGTCGATGCAAACGAGCGCATTCCTCAATCTCGCACAATCCGCGCAGTCCGAACCCTGGATAGGTGATTGGCAGGATGCCATCAATTTCATGATCAGCCCACTTCAAGAAAAAAATTTGACTGTCAAAACCAATTGTCCGATTGCTCACATAGACTTTGACGAATCGCAAGAGCTTTGGCGAATTAAGTCCGAGTCGGGCCAATTCTGTGCCCCAAAGCTCATTATTGCGGCTCCACCGTGGGAAGCTTTTGCTTGGTTGCCGCGCAGCTATTGGCCAGGAGAACTTGCCGCCTTAGCAACCAAGACCAAGCCTGCAAGCGTCGTGGTGCTCTCCGAGGTGATTGTTAGCTGCGATGAAGACTTGCCCGATTCAGTTCTGGTCACAGCTGAAGATGTTCAGGTGCAAATATCTGGCTCCGAGATCAGCTACCAGGCGACACTCGACTTTGAGCTCACCATGCAAGCACCCGACGTCGTCAAAGCGATCAGGCGGCTCAAACGCGCACGCGCCAAGCTTTGCAAAGCTTATCCCACACTACGATGCGAACACGACCACCTAGCTCTAGTTCCTGTCGGCTGGTCGCAGCTTGTAACTCCGCACGATATCCGGTATGCGGAAAAACTTGATGGTTATAAATTTCAGAGCGCCCGCTTGATGTTTTGCGGGGATGCCTATGGACCCAACCTTAATTTTGACAAAAATGTCTTAGGCTCCGTAACATCGGTCTTCGACGCCATGACTTTAGCCCACAGGGAGATTCACGATGGAAGCCAGAATTATTGATGGTAAGCTGGTCAGCAAGAATCTTAAAGTTAAACTGTCGCAAGAGATTTCTGATTTCGTAACCAAAGGCCACCGACCTCCAGCGCTCGCCGTGGTTCTAGTGGGCGATGACCCCGCAAGCCATGTTTACGTTTCACATAAGGAGAAGGGCTGCCAGGAGGTCGGTATACACAGCGAAACGTTTCGCCTACCCAGCACTACTTCGCAAGAGACGCTTGAATCTCTTTTGAATCGGCTTTCGTCCGACGCTAGCTGGGACGGGATCTTGCTTCAGCTTCCTCTTCCCAAACATCTCGCTTCTGACCGTGCCCTGGACTGCATCCATGTCGATAAAGATGTGGATGGGTTGTCCCCTCTCAATCAGGGAAGACTAATGTGTGGCAAGCCGGGCTTATTTTCCTGCACGCCACTGGGTTGCATGGAACTAATTAGGAGCACTGGAGTTGAAATTGAGGGCAAAAATGCCGTCGTCATCGGGCGCAGCATCCTAGTAGGATCACCCCTAGCCACGATGCTTAATCACGCGAACGCAACCGTTACCGTCATACACTCAAAAACCAAAGATCCCGCCGAGATCGCCGCTAGGGCTGATATTCTGGTTGCTGCTGCAGGACGCCTTCACCTTGTCGATGAAACCTGGGTCAAACCCGGTGCCGTCGTGATCGATGTCGGTATGCATCGGCTGCTTGATGGTAAACTTACCGGTGACGTCGACTTTGAAATCGTTAAACGCAAGGCTGGTTTTATTACACCAGTTCCCGGCGGAGTTGGTCCTATGACGATAGTCATGCTGCTTCGCAATTGCTTTGATGCTTACCGTCGGTCTCTATAGACTATTCCTCGGGATGGAGGCAGCGAATCAAGCTAGAGTCGAATTCTTTGACTCTTAAGCATTGTTCGCGCCCCATGATTACATAGTCTCGTCCCACCATCTCACCTGAGACTATGCCCAGAGTTCCATTGGCAAGATGAAGAGCCTGAAGGTCGCTAACCTGAAGGCGTCTGATGTGACCGTCCTCCTCGGTAAAAAAGTAGGCGTTTGGCGCGTTTCTTTCTAACTGATCCTGGTGAAAAATCAGGTCGGTAATCTGATAGTACCGAGCCTTTTCTTCGCGTTCTTTTTGGATTTGCTGATTTCGGGCAATATCCGCTGCTTTGGCTTCGAGTTGTCTCTGCTCAATCGCGCTGGCAATTTCATCCGCCTGAGTCTCGACGCCGAGACGAACATTTTTTTGCTGCTCGTACGCAACTTTTTTGCTCTGATGCTCAGCCTTGCGCGCTTGTTTCTTGTTAACGACACCGGCTTTGAGAAGTTGGTCGCGTAAGCTCATCGTTGGACCTCATGACGTTTAAATGCCATCTGGAACTGATTAGCAGATTCCTTAGGTCATGGCAAAGCATGCATAACTGGTTAAAAGGACTATCGGATTGAGCACCCGCAAGATTAGAATTTCCCCCTTTTGGTCAATAAATCTCGATACCAGTTACCGACTCTCCATACCCGATCTTACCCGCTTTATCGCAGCAAGAACCCACCAAGATCAAATTTATCTTGTTGATTTAATTGTGTTTTAAAGTTTTTCTTGGAATTTTCCGATAAAGCATTTGTCCCAACGGGCGGATCTAAGGCCCATTGGGCAGTAACACGGGGGGAAAACCGATTATGCGACGACACGTTAAAATCATGATCTCGAACGCAATGCTAGCCGCAGTGTTAGGAGCTTGTTCAAATTACGAACCATCCCATCAGTCGGATCGTAAAACCCTATCCACAACTTCTTCCGACAGCCAAACCCTTGTTCGGGGCTCCGACAGCATAGCTCCTCAGACCACCAATTCTACCAAAGCGGCAGATCCCATGAGTTTTAACTTCTGCGAGGAAAACAATAAACTGGCGGACATAGATCAGAAAGCCTGCAAAGGCCACTATCTAATGGCGCACATCGATCCTGAAGGTCAGGCCGTCAAAATTGCAAAAGCCAGCATAGCGACGAAAACCACCTTGGAATTGACCAAAGAGGATTCCGAAGCCGTCTTTGGCTTGGTATCCGAAATTCAGACCTGTGCTGCGGTCGGCTGCGACAAAGTCGAGATCGTAAATCTGCGCGAACAAATCAGACCCTATCTCAATTTGAGCGTAGGCAAAGCAATGAGCATGGCCGCAAAATAACGGGCTCATACAATAGGCTTGATCTCCACGCGAAGGTTTGGGTACACGATAACAAAATGATCGCGGGGAACTTTTTCCCAATCGCTTGAGAGTTCGGTGAGTCTTTCCGATACAACCATTGCCGAACATTTTCCGGGTTCCGCCTCGACCATGCGGCAAATCCCATTTTCACACACATATTTTGTTCCCGTTGCGTAGTAGAGCGAAGGTGGATCATAATCCGGGTGCGAACAGTAGCGCGTCGCCACCACAAACTTGCCATTTGAAACACAGGTATTTAAATAGCTTGGCTCCTCGCAGCCGAGCGATGCCTTGAGGGTCGCAAGCTGCTTAAATGCCCTACCCATTCCCGTGACTACCTCGTCTATGCTGGCATCTTTTTTGATCTTGATCTGATCGAGAAATAAGCTGAAAAAGTGTTCGCTATCGGTCTGACCTTTAACCGAATGATAGGCGACATCGGAAAGCAATTTTTGCATCGGTCTTTTTATCGATGTGAAATCATCAATATTGCCGTTATGCATGAAAATCCAATTCTCGAACGTGAATGGGTGGCAATTGGCTTCATTTGTATCACCCGTTGTTGCGGCGCGCACATGACCAAATACACAAGAACTTTTAACCAACTTCGCCATGCTTTTAAGATTGCGGTTGCTCCATGCCGGTGTTGTGGAGACAAAAACAGCCGGATTTGGAGAGGATTCTTGGGCGTACCAACCAACTCCAAATCCATCACCATTAAGAGGCTCGTCCAGCTCCTTGGCATCATAACTCTGCTTGATGAGTGAATTCTTGGGCTTAAAAAAAAGATCGTCGAGCAGAATGGGATCGCCGAGGTAAGCAATAAACCTACACATATTTCCTCCTATTGTTTTAAGAAGCGCGAAATCTCGTCGCGCTCCGCCGGTGTCGGCTCGCCAAGCTTGAGATAATTCTGATAGGCTTCGCTCGCTTTGAGTTTGAGCGCAGGTGTACCGTTAGCTAGTTTGAAATAGCAATATCCCAGGTAATTATACATCCTAGCCGGAGCTGATTTACCAAGCTTAAGCAGAGCCTCGCCAACTTCAATCGCGGAAGAATACCGCCCGTCTCTAATAAGATCATCCAAATGATGCTGAGCGTTTGCCAAAAATATCTTGAGCAATGTCGCTTGCCAAGAAAGTCTGTGATAGCTAGACAATTCCAGATTGGCGAGAGCGTTGCTTGTACGGACAAAACTCAAGGAGGTGTCAACTCTCTGAACCTGATCTTGTCGATCGATTCTCGTAACGAAACTGGAGCGCGAAAGATGGTAGCGGTTCTGCAGCTCAAGCACCTCAGCATCAGTAAGATATGAGACAAAGAACGGCAGCCGACTCTCATTGGCGTCTATAAATGAGCGAAGGCTGAATGGTAGGAGCGATTTGTCATCAACTGGAAAGTTCAGTTCCGGATAGATCGCTTTGGATCGCATGCGAAACCATGGGTACATCGCGCGCGAGTAGGGAATCCATTTTATGTCAGGCCTTTCGCCATTCAGGTAGCGTTCAAAGAAAGTTGAATGGGTAAAAGGGTCGCCAACTGCGAGCAACCAGCCGCTTGGCTGAACATCGTCCGTCGTCGCCTGAGCCAGAATTTCATGAAACTTATCGTTTTTATGATAGATCTCAGGAAAATGGATAACAGCCTGCCCAACTATCCATGCAAGAAACGCAACACCCGGCACGGATATACGCTTATTTATAAACAGGCTTAAACCGGGGCCGACCCATACCAACCACATTAGATTGAGCGGATTCCACATTTTACTCGCAATCTCATACTGAACCGGTTCCATTGGATTAAGACCGAGCAAAAAATGAAATGCAAAAAGTTGCAAGAAAAACGTTACGATGGTTGCTGCTACGAAAAAGCGAAGATCTTGACACTTCAAAAATGCAACAGCTGCACCCACCAGCCCAAGGATCGCGCCGATTACCCAAGTTTGGGACCAGATGAAATCTCCGAAGTATGCGAAAAGTGGCTGAAAATTAAAACCACCGTTGATACTTGCACCGACCTTTAGGGTTCCATAGTCCTTACGTAGTATGAAATGAAAAAAATCGCTGAGGCTCGTCATATTGCCCCAAGTGGCGATATCGTCAGGTTGAAATAGTCCTAATAAATAAAGGTACGGACTCAATCCAACAAGGAGACCGGCGCATGCCAGCCCGATGGAACGCAAGTTAAACCATTGTGACCTACGTTTTGCAAGCAGAGGCAATGCCAAACCAAAAAGAGGAAAAATAATAAACTGATGGTGCGATAGACCAAGCCCTACAACGAGGCTCGCGGCACCAAAGGCTCGTGGCGATGAAGTCTGATACCAGAGGAGACTAAAATAGAAAAACAAAATCAAAAGAAGGTTGTGAAGCGCAAAGACCTCAAAGCAAACGCTTGCCTGCCAGATGTGCTCGTTGACAGCAACTGCCAATACACTCGCGCAACCTACTATCGTACCAAAGCCCAGCCGGCGCATGAATACAAACACCATTCCAAGGGCCGCATAACTTATGCTGAGATTTAGCAGCTGGTATCCCATGAGCGGCGCAGATGGTGTAACAAAACTTGCCAGCTTACCTAATACTGACAAGAGAGGATACCCAGGCGGATGCGAAGGGAGACCTTTGAACGAAGTCGTGATGAGTTCGGGGCTATCACCTCCGGGAAGGTTAAACCTGAGCGAAGCTGCATAAAGGAGAACAATAAACAAGCTAGTTAAAGCCACCCCAATCTGCTCGACTTTTTTTGGAATCGATCGAACACCCAAATCGAGGCCGGTCGCAAGCTTCCCTTTTTGATTCATGGAAGGAGAATTCTGTAAAATACTTCCTGGTGTAACGATTTGCTCTTTGTTGCGAGGGGTGTATTGATTCTTTTCACAAAGCCCTCAATTTTTGGTTTTGGTAGTTACGATATAAATCGTATCTTGTTCCTTACAATCGCATATAGTGTATGACTTGGCCTTAAAGGTCTTGACGACGTTGAATTGTCCCGGGTCGAAAAGGCGATCAAGCCAATTGAGATGAACGATAAAATATTTTGGATCATAGGTTCTGATCGTTGAAGCGGCAGGTGGAGTAAGGATGCGAAATTCATTGAGGCCCACGATATCGAGGACGGTATGATTGCCAAAGAAGCGCATAGCCCCGGCGTCGTTGGTGGCAACCGACGCGCTTTGCTCAACATTTGCATTTACCCAATCAGCGGCGGCAATCTGGACTTCCTTGATATTTTCGACGTTGCTCACATAGAGATTCCGAAGGAGGTCGAATTTTTTTACCCATAGATACGACGTTGTTCCGATCGCTAGAACAAAACCCACAAGGCCGAGCCATTTTACCTTGTTCGTGGCCAGACGAATTTGGTGAAACCAACCGATATAGCCCACAAGCACCAGAGTGTTGAGCAGCGGGAGAATGGGTTCAGCATAGCGATGCCAATAAAATGGTCGAATTTGAATAATTGCCACGGTCTGGCTCAGCGCAGCAAGAAAAATAAACGGCAAGACAGCGACGGAAATAATGACAACGGGGTGAATTGACCTGAGACCCTGACGCCACAAGTGGTTTATCCCAATGGCGAGCGCGACCATACCAACACCGTTGGCTACAAAGGTTGAGTCAAAAAATAAACCTGCAACATTTCCGATATTCGTCCAATCTATCCCATCGAGAGGTGAGTGTTTGGCATAATATGTCGCAGGCAGCCACCTACCGGAAATGATCTGATTGTAACCAAGCCAAACGCCACCTACCGTAGATCCTGGAATCAATAGAGCGCAGCATTGGGAAAGATTTATCTTTCTAAGTCCTGTAGCACCCAGGACCACTAGGAAAAACAGAAGGCTAAATACCGCTAACTCGGGTCGCACAAGCGGCATGACAGCGGCAAAGAGCGAAGCTGCGTACCTGCGCTTCTCCAACAGTGATAACGCAAAGCCCAGAAGTACGGCACCAGCAAGCAGGACTTCCATGCCTGAAACCGAGCTAAATGCCAAAAATGGATCGATCAATACCCCGATGGCCGCAACAAATCCCAGCCAGCGCGATTTGGTCAGGATGGAGGCAAATCTAGCGGAGAGTATGCTTGCTGCAAAAAAGCACGCCCAATTTACGAGTTTTACCCAGGCATCAATTGGCAATCCAACCAATTTTTGGAACCAGAACAATGGTGCAAGCAAGATAACCCAGGCGGGACTTGTAAATCCGGTTTGAAGATTGCCGGGATTGTATGCAAAGCCATTAAATGACGCAAGGTTTCGAGCATAGACAAGATGGATCCAGACATCGTCGAGCGGAAATCCCGACACCCAACCTGTGCCCTTGGTTGTGAATACAAGGGACAACGCAGCGCTTAATATAATCAAGATTATAGGAATGAACTGAGCCATACTATCTGGAGTTTTAGGATTCAACGGAAGGTCGATCGGCGTGTAAGGGCGCTGGGTTTGATCCATTGGTGCTACGCTATGGTTTTTTTTTCGCGGCTTTCTGGCCGAAGGCTGAGCCATTTGCTGCTCCATAGGATTAAATCTGCTGGGCCCATGTTGATCAAAATTTGGCAAAAACCATGACTGAAATTGCCTGCGCACCTTGTGTTAGAGTGGAAGTAGCAAAATGAGTCGCCTTAGGCTCTAAGAGTAAGGCCCTGTGCCGTGGCGAATTCCACAAAAGCCAAGCTGCTTGGGTTAGATCGTCCGCTATCACCCGGTTTTCACCTAGAAATTGTCCATGGGACTTTTGCACCAGATCAGCCGCTTCTTTTAATTCAGCACGGTTGTGCACAATCGAATGATTGTCGCGGACTAGAATTTGCGCTGCCGACTGCAGGACATTATGCGGTGCCAGGGGGGGAAATCCGGCCCTTTTTCGAAGGCTATTGATCCAGCCCGCAAGGCTTGCCTGTTTGTTGCCGCTGAATATTTGCCAGTCCGGTGGATCAAGCGGGCCCTCTTTTATGGGCAAAAACCACCACATTACCGGACCGATCCCCAAATTTTCCTTTGGTGTGCAGGTAATCGAAACGGTGCCTCGCGTGAGAAGGCCAGAATTGACCCGAACGACCGACGAATTTTGCGAATCCCGCGAGAGAAAAAGCAGCCGCTGTTTTCCCTCTGCGGCCTGAACGAAATCTGCCCTGACCAGGTTGCACGACTGACCTAGCATTCTGATGTCTAGATCTATTTCGCTTTCTGTCCACCTGAGTGGTTCGGGGGCAGGCATGGTTGCGATCCAGTGCAGGGATTCTGAACACACGCCATAAGCATATCCCAAGTGATGATTTCGTTGCGCAAGTTTTTGGGCGTGCTGATTCAGTCTCTCGCTACTGGCCCCCGCGGTAGGGGCCAGCGTGTAGAATTCTATGCCAGAATCCACGATACCTTGCATCATCAGGGCGCGGGGGTTTAAAGATTTGGACTGACATATTAATGGTGCTAGCTTTTCCGTGATATCGGCACGGATCGACTGAGCCCATAACTCGGTTGTGGCTAACCACAAGCCCCAGATGGCGATGAACCCAGTTTTGACCATGCCCCTCCCTTAGAGCGCCGCCCCATCGATTAGTTTGAATATGGTCTGCAGCTGCATATTAGAAGTTCCTTCATAAAGCTGGCCGATCTTAGCGTCGCGGTAAAATTTCTCCGCCGGAAATTCTTTGATAAAGCCATACCCACCAAACACCTCAAGAGCGCGCGAAGCGACCATTTCGGCGACTTTCGACGCATGGTATTTGGCGATCGCAGCCTCTTTTATAAAACCTATTTTCGCGTCTTTCATGCGTGCGGCATTGTAGATTGTAAGCTTTGCGGATTCTATTGCCACCGCAAGCTCGGCAAGCTGAAACTGCAGCCCCTGAAACTCGCGCAGCTCTTTGCCAAACTGCTTGCGTTCGCCTGCATATTTCATCGCTGCAGCAAACGCACCTTCAGCCAGCCCGAGCATTTGTGCGGCGACTCCAATTCGACCTTCATTCAAGGTGCCGATCGCAATCTTATAGCCCTTGCCGACTTCACCAATAACGTTGGCTTTGGGAACCACAACATTGTCCATAATAACTTCACATGTCGAGCTCGCACGGATGCCCATCTTAACTTCTTTCTTGCCAATTTTGAGACCAGGCATACCCCGCTCAAGAACAAACGCGGTGATACCCTTATAACCCTGTTGGGGATCGGCGTTGGCAAAGACGACGAAAATTTCGGCTTCTTTGGCATTGGTGATAAAAATTTTCTTGCCGTCGAGCCTATACGAATCCCCGTTGGGGGTTGCCCGGGTCTTGAGCGCAAAGGCATCCGATCCCGAGTCGGGCTCGGTAAGGCAATAGGCACCGACCCGACTTGAGACAAGCTGAGGAAAATATTTGGCCTGTTGCTGCTCATTGGCGTAATTCAAGAAAATGTTATTGACCAAGGTGTTCTGCACATCGACCAATATAGCCACGGCCGGATCGACTTTAGAAATTTCTTCGACAGCAAGGGTTGCCATGAAAAACGTGCCGCCCGAACCACCAAATTTTTCGGGAATCTCAATACCCATTAGTCCCATTTCGAACATCCCACGAATGATCGAGGGATCCATGGTCTCCGATTCATCCATTTCCATAACTTTAGGACGGACTTGATTTTCAGCAAATTTTTTGATCTCGGCAACGAACAGTTGTTCGTCTTCTGTTAGGTGAGTTAAAGGCATTGGATGTTTCATGTATCTCTCCACGGAGCAAACTTTAAGATAAAACCGATTACCGATTTGGTCTTTTAGCTTGCTTTTGCGAATTTTTCACCATGATTGGGTGTAAGACGGGTACAGCGTCATTCTTGGCTTTTGTCTTAAGCGCCTCAACCTCTCTTTGAAGGTCCTCGAGCTGCGAAAGATCGCCTTGAAGCTTGGTCAACCTCTGGTCGCCGATGGTGAGCTTGT
The DNA here is from genome assembly GCA_964582405.1 of uncultured Oligoflexales bacterium. GTDB lineage: Bacteria > Bdellovibrionota_B > Oligoflexia > Oligoflexales > Oligoflexaceae > CAZOSN01. The sequence continues at coordinate 13,792 of CAZOSN010000016.1, forward strand.
TGGGATCTATATCCTTTGAGATAAGCTGCCGGCAGTCCGCCATGACCGAATCAGTACGCCGAACTAGCTCCCTTTCTAGCTTTTTAAGCTGTTCCCCACTGTTTGACGCGGCTCGGGTGTTTGTGGATAAGTTGTTGATAAAAGATTTTAACGTGCTATGAGCAATGTCAGGCGTTCCTAATGAATCTCTCCAGTTACGCTGTAAGCATTGAGCTGCATCGGCATTAGAGGCTTTTGCGTCCAATTGTTGATAAGTGTAGACCAACTCTTTTTTGCGATGCCCTATCGCCATAAGGTCCTTGGTGAGCCGCTTTTCAAGATTTATGAGCTCAAGCTCGCGAGTTCCCATAGCGAGCAAGTCGCCATCGTCCATCAATGTGAGGAAGTCGCGCGAGGCCGAATTGATACGGAAGCGAATCAGAGCAACCCAAAGTCGCTTTGCCAGAAAGGACGAGAACTTTGTATAGGTAACCTGAATCAGACGGGCAACCGATGCAGCCCAGTGGATGATCGCGGTTGGTTTGGGGGCAGACGAGAAATTCTTAGCTTTTGCGTAATCGATATCGTTAATTAATGAATCGATCGCGGCTTGGTACTGCAGGATCGCCGCGTCTTTTTGTAATAAGCTGGTAACAAGAGCGATCGTCTCAGGCAGATAAGGCCGTTCAAGCTCCGCCACTCTGTGCTGAAGCAGCTTGTAAGCTTTGTCCCACTGGTTAATGTACAACCGAGCCATCCTCCTCGCGCTTGGAATGATCGCGCTGCGGCGCTGCAAATTCGTGGTCGGCCGCTGGTGATTGCTGGGCGGAGGTTCGCGCCGCATCAGCAAAATCGCGTGCAATCGTCAGGCGACTTTTCGAATACTCGAGGGAATCGATAATATTGCTCTTAGCGATCGCGTCCGCATGCTTGAGCATCTCGAGCGTCGGACTCTGCAGGGACATCAGATTAAGTTGACCAGGCCTTCTCTTCAGCCAATTTTCCATGTTAGTAAGCAGACGACGCTCCTTAACAATCCGCTGGTTTAGCCGTGAGACGCGGTTACTGATAATAGTGATGTGATCGTAGATCTTAATAAGACTTTGCAAATTGTTTTCGACGTCGATGCGAAAGCGCGACTTAAGGTTGGCGCTTATTTTTCCAATCAGAATTTTTTGATCGGTAATTTTCCTATCAATAAACGATTCTCGTTGGGTATAGTCCCGATGAATTTTTTTGAATTTGGCCAATTTCAGCGTGCCCCAAAGTCCATTGAGTTGGCCATTCAGGGCCTGCTCGACCCATTTGTTGAGCATTTTGATGCGATGGAACACCTGCCTTACCAAAGTCAATCGTTCCATAAGCATGTTGTCGGTCAGAATCAATTCCTGATGGCTGAGCTTTTTGAAACTGGGAAGTCCCAAATCGGCCCCGCGCCTTTGGTGAGCATAAAGCTCATATTGATAGCGCTGGAGCCTCTGGAGTCTGATGGTAAGTTCGGTGATTTGGTTCTCTCGAAGCTTGATATCAGAGCGCGAAATGCCCTGCTCTTTGCGCAAAAGCGGCAATTCGGCCTTGAGTTGATTCAAGGTCTGCAAGCAGTTTCGCAGTAATTTTGCGATCTGCAGACTATCGGTTGATGATGAACCCTGCGCCATAATGCAACCTTGGTTCGTCTGTAAATGACGGATAGGATGCTGTAAATCTTAATTTATTTTCTCACGAAAGTTACCAGGTGTCTATGCAGGTTGAGCGATCTCTTGTATAGTCTGGCCCCGCGAATGATTGAAAAGGATGGTTTCATGACAAAATCAGTTCAAAAACCTCTTGTAGACGCCGCGTTTGGACGCAAACCTCACCGCCAGCCGGTTTGGTTTTTGCGACAAGCGGGACGCTATCTACCGGAATACCGTAAGGTTAGGTCCGAAGTGTCGTTTTTGGATCTGTGCAAAAATCCCAAACTTGCCGCCGAGGTAACGCTGCAGCCACTGCGTAGATTCGATCTTGATGCGGCAATCATATTCTCCGATATCCTGATTCCACCAACTGCTATGGGTCAAAATTTGACCTTTGCCAAAGATCATGGCCCGCTTTTAAATGAGCCCGTTCGATCCGGAGCGCAGGTTAAAGCGCTCCAGCGCCCCAATAGCGAGCGAGAACTGGGTTTTGTGGGAGAGGCTATAGCCCTTACCAAATCAGGCTTGCGCCCCGATCAAACAATGATTGGTTTTTGCGGCGCCCCGTTCACCGTGGCAAGCTATATGATCGAGGGGCAAGGATCCAAAACCTTCACCGAAACCAAGAAATTTATCTATGGCGACACAGCGGGATTTTCAGAGCTTATCGAGCTTTTGGTCGATGTGTCTATCGACTACCTCGGGATGCAGGTCAAAGCCGGCGCCGATGCGCTTATGCTGTTCGACACCTGGGTCGGTAATCTGATGCCGAAAACCTTTCGAATGCTCTTAGCCCCAGCTATGATAAGGCTGATTGGTGAAATAAAACGCCGATATCCAGAGGTACCGGTAATCTATTACCCGGGGCAAGGCTCCGAACTCTACGAGGAGCTCCACTCAATTCCAATGGATGTCGTTGCTGTCGACTGGCGCGTGCCATTGGAGCGAGCGATCAAGAGGTTTGGCGACTTGGGTCTTCAGGTTTCGGTACAGGGCAATCTTGATCCACAAGTTTTGTTGGCCGAAGATCCCGCGATCGAGAATGAGGTGCAGCTGATATTGGCTGAGGGCCGAAAGGCGCGAGGCCATATATTCAATGTGGGCCACGGGCTGCTTCCACATCTCGAACCGCACAAACTGAACGTGGCGATCGATGCAATTAGGAAGCATTCATGAGTTCAGTCAAACACCTCTATACCTACGATGACCCGCCGTCTGAGCGGCATCTCGATCGTGCGGTCGAACTGCTGCGCGACAATGGGGTGTTGGCCTATCCGGTTGGCGCAAACTGGGCCTTCGGTTGCGACGCCAGCAAGCCCACGGCGCTCGACCGGTTAGGTAAACTCAAACCAGAGCATCCCAAATCAAAATCCTACAGCCTGATTTGCACCGATATCAGTATGGCGGCAACCTTCGGGCACATAGACCATAGCTTGTACCGGATCCTTAAGAAAATCTGGCCAGGTCCCTACACGATCATCGTCCCAAGCAGCAGAACCTTGCCCCGACAGCTCAAAGACAAAAGGCAAGTTGTCGGCTTGCGTGTCCCTGAAGGGCGGCTGGTGCGGGCCTTGGTCGAAAAATATGGGTTTCCCTTGGCCTCAAGTTCGGTGCCCCTCAAGCCCTCAGGCGAGCCGTATAGGATGGGCTACGAAATCGAATTGGTCTATGGTCACGCCCTGGACTTGATCCTTGATCTTGGCGAAGAGCTCACCGGCGAAGAATCTACCGTGGTCGATTTTTCTGAGGGCGAAGCCAAAATCTTGCGCGTAGGTCTGGGCGATATCAAGGTATTTGGGTAGGACATGAAGTTTTCCAAATCTCAACTGCGTGACCCCTTTGTTCAACCTTCCCCGCTTGCCAAGCGTCGCCTGCTTGATATAGTGGCAACGGCATCGAAGACTTATGCCAACGGTTGGAATCAGGGAACCGGGGGAAATTTTTCCGTACGAGACTCATTCGAAATCATGTGGCAAAGCCCAAGCGGGGTCGCGAAAGGCTCCATGGTTCCCACAGCCTTTGTACCAATATCGTTAAATGATTTAGCTTCAGTTCGCCCAATCAGTGCAAAACCCTCCGATGAAACACCACTTCATGCGGCAATCTACAGGCGGTATCCAACGGCTCGCGTTATTGTGCATGTTCATCCTCCCTGTCTCGTAAGGGCCTCGCTTGTGGTCGAGTCGCTTCGCTTTGACGGCAGCGAAATGAGCAAAATTCTCGGAGCCAAAAGTCATCTCGACGCTGTTTTGGTTCCGATATTTGAAAACACTCAGGATATGATCGCACTTGGACAGACCTTTAAACACCTGATGTTTTCTGGCAATTTTATTATTCTACGTGGTCACGGGGTCTATGCCTGGGGAAGCGAGTGCCTAGATGCACTAAAAATCATCGAGGGACTCGAATTTCTATGCCAAACGACACACTGACAGTCCCATTCCGAGACCTTGGTCTTGTGACCTATGAGACGGCACTCAAACTGCAGCAGCTCTATCACGCCCAAGTAGTAGATCACGAGTTGCCCGGAATGGTTCTATTTCTACAACACCCGAGCGTGATCACGTTTGGCAATCGAGGTGATTCACAATTTCTCCTAAAAAGCCGCGAGTATTTAAATTTCCATGGCATCGCACTATTTGACAGCGACCGCGGCGGCGAGGTTACCGCACACAACGAAGGTCAGTTGGTTGTCTACCCGATTCTTCGCCAAACACCCCAATTCATGCCCAAAAAATTCGTTTGGGCATTAGAAGAGGCGGTAATCCGCTGCCTCGATCAATTTCAAATTCGGGCGAGCCGTCACCCAGAATTTCCAGGGGTCTGGGTGAAAAATCACAAAATCTGCGCGGTCGGTATTAGAATTCACAAGCGAGTATCGATGCACGGTATAGCACTTAACATCAACAATGATCTTACTATTTTTGATCATATTGTCCCCTGTGGGATCCGTTCCCACGGGGTAACACGAGTTTTGGACTTGTTCGGCCCAATTGATTTTGAGCAGGTCAAACACGTGTTACACGCTACTCTTGCTGAGACACTTGGTTTGGTTTGGCAGAAGCAACGCGATCTGGGAGAGCAAGAAGTTTTTGGCCATGTCTAGTTGAGAAAAATGGCACAAGACCACCACCAGTTCCGATGTTAACGATTTGATTTGCATGAAACCTCGACGCACCGCCATACTGCAGACCTTGTCCAGAATCAGCAAAAAGCGAGCAATCCAGGTAATTAGTCTCGGTTGCCACTACTCCATCGCGAAACACAGTCTGCTCCCGCTTAAATCCCGAGAGACAAATTTGCACGATCCAAACCCCAAAGCGTCCTGATGCCAACTCCTGAACAAGCGCCTTCCAATCTAAATGCACGCCGTTTGCAATTTGAAATTGCTTACGACCAGGCATTGGGTCACCATAATTGTCACCCAGAATCACTCGATGTCCGCCATAACCGACACTGCTTTTTAATACCAGACCCCGTGGATTTTGAGCGACCCAGGGAACGAGATCAACAGCAATACCATCGAACAATTTGGCAAATCCCGCAGTTAGAATGCGAGTCCATGGCACCCGCAGCTTAACTGCTCCCAGAGCATCCTCCGATATTTTGGCATCATAAGCCTCACTTTCCGTGAGAGTCGATAGAAGCGCCAATAGTCCCTTTAGCTCAAAGTGAGCGGCGACGGGATTGAAGATATGGGCCGGTACAGCTTGAGCTAGGGCCTTACCAAAATCCGAACGAGGGTCAACCTTATTCGCAAAGATATGACGATAGATAAGATCAATCTTCCGACCATGAGCCATAAAATAATCGTTTCGCCAGACCAGATCCTCGGGAGTACAAACCAAACATTCAAAGCCCGCTGAACCCCAGTGGTTCTTATACCACAGAAGTTCTGCCATCTGGGAATCGCCCGCGCGAGCGACGATCCCAATCACAGGATGATTTTTCTTACCGGAATAGAGTCCCAGGAGTGAATGAAGCAATGCCAAGGTATTGCTTGCTTCGTTTAACAACCGGTCACACTCCGCCGATGGCTCCTTCAGCGATCGGATATAAGACTCTACGATCATATCGCTGTAGGCATGCATCGCGGGTATTGTGGTATTTACCTCGATGACCCGAATAACGTCTCCATCAAAAAACAGGTCAAAGCGGATGGCCGCTAGCGAATCGCTCTGATCTTTTCGCCAGGCTGCCTCATATTCAATACCTTTGAGTTCCCCAAAAACCAGCTCAGCGAGAGGGGGACGCTTCACTCTAATGTGCGATACCAATTTGCGATAGGCTTCAAAGATCAATCGACAGTCTCGTTGAACATCATGCCAAGCGTCACAAGGCACGACGAAGGGATCTAGCGCCGCAGGGATGAGCCGATAACTAAGCTGCTCGACCTGAAAAATTCCTAAGGGAGCATCAGTCAAACGGCGACGAAACTCCTCCAAATCAAGCCTTTTCATTGCAATTTTCTCTTTGCCAGACCAAGATATCAAAATTCGTTGATAATCCAACGGGAGTCAATATCGAATTTACGCTTTATTGCGCTAAGCTTAGGGGCAATAGGAACTGTGGAACTTCCTCTAAAAGATATCAAAATTCTTGACCTTAGCCGGGTCCTTGCGGGTCCGCTCGCCACTCAAATTCTCGCTGATCTAGGCGCCACTGTTGTCAAAGTTGAAAAACCCGATAGTGGCGATGAAACCAGGCGATGGGGTCCTCCCTATATGGAGGACGGCTCAACCTCTGCCTATTACCTCAGTATCAACCGTGGGAAGCGTTCGATTACCGCTGATTTTCAAAACCTCACCGATCAAAAAAGGCTGCAACAGCTCGCGGGGGCCTGCGATATCGTGGTTGAGAATTACCAACCAGGGACTCTTGATGCCTATGGTCTTGGCGAAGCAACGCTCCGGGGACTATACCCCAAATTGATTTATTGCTCGATCACGGGATTTGGCCAAACGGGCCCTTGGCGAAATCAGCCAGGCTTTGACGCCATGATTCAAGCGCTTGGTGGCTTGATGCAGATCAATGGGGAGCCAAACCGTGATCCGCTCAGAGTCGGTCTGCCTGTTGCCGACATCCTGACCGGATTGTATGCGGTCATCACAATCTTGGCGGCTCTCCACAGGCGAGACAAAAGTCAATCAGGAGCTTCAATTGATCTTGCGCTTTATGATGCCTTGATTGGCTCGCTTACCAACCAAGGTACTTACTATCTAGTGAGTGGCAAAGAACCCCAACGCACGGGGCATCGCCACCCATCGATCGTCCCGTATCAACTCTTTCATGCGAGAGACGGCGCCATTGTGATTGCGGCAGGCAACGATCGGCAGTTTCTAGGTCTTTGCAGCGTTCTCGGACTGGACAAACTTTCGCAAGATTTGCGCTTTAGAAATAATGAGCATCGGGTAAAAAACGCCGAAGCATTGGTAGCCAAGCTTTCATCTACAATCAAGGAGCGCGATCTAGAAAGCCTTATAAACGCTCTGAACGGAGCCAATGTCCCTTGCGGCAAAGTTGAGACCGTCGGTGCTGCATTAAGCAGCTCCCAAACCGCCTCGCGCGGCCTTGTTCACTCCGCCAGATTAAGAAGTGGACATGAAGTTCGGCTTCTGAGCTCACCCATCGTTTTAGATGGGACTCGCCTTCGGCACCCACTGCCACCGCCGGCTTTGGGTGAGCACGATCAGCTTAATGACGCTGAATTATGGCAATAAACCATATCAATGTGGCGCAATATAGTGATCATGCTTATCTGATTAAGTGGTTGCTTTAGCATAAGAGTCGTGCCATTTTTTATCTAAACCATTAGCTTGCACCGAGCAGGGATGTGAGTCTCCTTCATTTTTCAGGCATGTTTGGTCAGCGCCTTATTACCGTAGTAGGGATCGTTTGAGACGTCAGGTTTTTAGTTTGCACCAAGTCACAAAACTTCTTTGGTTTGTGCTTTATGGCGCTGTATACCTATGGATGACAACATATTTTAGCGAAGCGATACTTAATTCTGGTGAGAAGCTAGGGATATACGACTGGGATGCTCACACATTATTCAACTTAGCTGCTTACAAAAATATATACGAATACGGAATATTGCCTTTCTGGAACCCCTGGTACTGCGGAGGAAATGTACTCTGGCAGAATCCGCTCGTGCCCCTTCTCAACCCGGCTTACGCCATCGCACCGTATACCGGCTTCATTATGGCCATGAAAATAACGGTCGCGATTCATTTTTTCTTTGCGCTCGTGGGTGTTCATTTGCTGGTCGCACGCTATTTTAAGGTTAGATCCTTTGCTAGCCGCGTTTTCCTTACCTCGGTTTTTACTTTTTCAGGCACTTACACCCTCCATATTGCAACCGGGCATACCAACTTCATACCTGCACTTTATGCGCCGTTTATTTTGTTCTTTTATCTGAAGGCTCTGGATAGTCAAAGACTGAGGCATATCTTTTGGGCTGCGATCCCAGCCGCACTAATAATTCTTAATGGCGCCATCCATGTCTTTGCCATGCTTATGCTTGGTGTATCGGCTTTTACTTTGGTCTATTCACTACTCAGTCGTAAGCCAGTCAAACTAGTACTACTAGCCGTATTCGCGCTTTCAACATTTATGTACGCAGCTCCCAAAATCCTTCCTACCGTTTTGTTCACCCATGATCCCCATATGATCGACCAGCGCAATCTCGCTGCCACCAATGCAGGATCGGTTCCCGATTCCATGCTGATGCATATCTTTACCGACCCTCAAATGAACTGGGACGAACCCCGGCCCGAACCTATGCCAGAAGCATGGTGGGAATATGGAAATTTCATCGGCACAGGGGCTATGAGTCTTTTTCTTGGGTCCGTAGCGTTCGCATTAATTTTCGCGCTAAGGCAACGATTTGTCCGGTCTGCTCAACCACTTGCGTTACTGGCCACCTGCTTCTTGCTTTTTTACTTGTACAAAGGAGATTTCGGGCCTTGGGCTCCTTACAATTTCGTACGCAATCTCCCTGTATTCGATTTTTTGCGGGTGCCGAGTCGCTACATGATGACCTTGACTTTGTTTGCCACCTCCTTGGCAGCCTGGGCTCTCGCGCGACTGGATCGCCTGATGGCAAAGTCTTGGGCACCTCGGTTGTTTTGGGGGACAGTCCTAATATTTGCAGGACTAAGTCCATTCCTAGTGAATCGGCAGCAATTTGCGCGAGTCTTTCACTACAATGTGACAACAACTCCGCTTAAGCATTTAAGCAAGCCACTGCCGCCCGATCAGGAATATCAACCTCAAGCAAATTCACCTATGTTGACCGCCATGCTAAATAATAGATTCGTACTTGACTGCTACGAACCGATGCAGGTAAAGCGGAGCTATCGCCAAGGCTTACCAGTAGTTTACTCAGAGCCCAGGGAGGCGATGACCAAGCTCAACTATAAGCCAAGTCGCATTAAAGCCGAACTGAGCTCGACCGTACCAGCGCGCGTTTTTCTCAATCAGAATATCTGTAAAGGCTGGACCACAAACTTTGGTCCCCTTAAGCAGGACATGACCACGGGATCCTACTTTGTTTCGGTACCTCCAGGTGAGACTGTCGAAGTGAAATTCTTTTACCAACCAGAAGGAATTTACGAGGGATTTATCCTGCTGATTCTTGGTATTGTAGGAAGTATTTTGGCGAGCCGTCGTTTTGTGATCATTCCAAGTTCCTTCCGCGCCCCCCGGAATCGACCTCGTATGATAGAAGGCAGGTTCGCTTCCCAGAATGCCGCACCAAAACTAGAGGATTAAGGTGTGAACGCATAATCACAGACGCCTATCCGTACAGATGATTTTTGCGTTCACTACGCAGTGCTGGTCAAGAATTCGGCGATTGTTGTAGAACGAATCGCCAAAATCGAGCTATAGCACCGAGTCAACGAAACCATTGAAAATTCAGATTCCCATGGCCTACGCCCGAATCATTCCTCTGCCTGGACTACGACCTGATACATCGTAGACCATAAAGAGATTGGTTTTTCCTTGTTCAGCAACATGGGTATCCGCCCAGAGGTGGTCGTCCTTTTCCATCGTCTCACCATCGATCGGTGGCGCATCGGCTTCGATCGCACGCTTGTGATCAGGGGTATAAACATTCTTGATATACGGTGAAATGATATCCCGGCCGTCAGCTGTGAACGTCGTCCTGACCTTCAGATCCTTCGGATCACCAAATTTAAAGTCCTTGGCCAATACCGCCTGGGCAGCCGATGGCCATGCGTCAACCACAACGAGTCTATCGCGAGGACCAGACATGTCGCCAATCACGGTAAAAGCATGGTCGAGTCCATCGAAATAGCACAGATTGATGGGTGTTCCTTTGGGCAAAACCTTATTGAGAACTGCAGCCGAGACAAAGGAGTGCTCGCCACAGTTGCCCCCTTCGCAGGCCACCGCTATCGCTGCCGCGATGCCTATGGCTTCTCGTTCATTCTTCGCAGGCTTTCCTTCGTATCTGACACTGCGCGCAAATACTCGGTGCTCAAAGCTTCTTCCCCCACTTTTCTCCATGTCGGTATATATATTGCCGGCACCGAAAGGGAGAAAATTTTTCACTTCGTTGATAGCAGCATCACCAAAGTCGAGAAATTTCTTTTCTTCTGCCGAGCAAGTTGCGTGCTTTTCCCGATATGGGCCGGTGGTAAGGGGCATCGGATGCATGGAAAACGGACGGGTTGAGACACGCTGGCGTTTAATGTTGATGATCCTCTGTGCGGAACTGGCGGTAGCGGATGGCTTAAAAAATCCAAGCCTGGATAAAATCCCACTACGAATACGCATGGATGACTCCTCCCTAGAAGTTTAGTACGAAAAACTTTTCGTTACCGAAGTTGCTAGGATTCGGTTTGCAAAACTTGAACCTTCCAAATTCTTTCGCGGTCAAAACTTTACAATCCAAATTCGAAAGGCCTTTTTCTGGCCATCGAGCCAGTGGAGCTCGCTTGGCCTGGTCAATAACTGACAATACCGGCAAAGGCTTGGTCAATAATTTTCGAGGCAAACTCAATCGCTAGGGTGAGTATTTCGGCTGTTGAAAAATTTATACAGCTAAGGCAGCGTAGTAGAGAGCCCCAAAGTTGGGGCGCTACTCCGCTTATTTGCTAGGGAAGACCTAATGACAAAAACGATCATCACGCTGCTCGCCATTTTCGTCACAATTCCGGCATTGGCAAAGGAACGTATTCTGACCAAGCCCAATTTAAAGATTGGCATTGTCTTGCCTTTGTCAGGGGGCATGGCACCCTATGGGCACGAGGTTAAGAAGGGGATAGACACCGCATTGCTGGAAATCCAAAAGAAGGAACCCGAAGTTTTCTCGCGCATCCAACTCGTTGAGCGAGACAACAAAAACCTCTCGCAAAATACCAATCAAGTAACCCAGGATCTGATAAAAAACGAGCATATCCATGCCCTTATCGGGGGGCTTTCCCAGAACAATGCCCTCATGATCGATCAAGAATCCCGCGATCAACAAATCCCTTTTCTAAGTGCCAGCAAACTTCCACCCAACAACAAGTCATCCTTCACAAGCTGCCTTGTTAATACTGACCAAGGCAGCCTTCTCGCTAATTTTGTAACCCGTGATCTCAATAAAAAATCGGCAGTCATTGTGGTTGAGGAAAGCAGTACCGCAGGGCAAAAAGTCGCGGAGAGTTTTCGCGATGGTCTTCAGAAAGCTGGTGGTAAAGTCACAAAATCCCTCAGCTACTCGTTATCTAAGCCGGACTTTGCCGCACTTGCGCGCAATATACTAGCCAGCAATCCTGATATTATTTTTCTCCCCGTGCACTATGCTGATGCCAAGCTTATAATTCAAGAGAGCAAAAAGCTTGGAATCAAGGCGCCATTTGTCGGAAATGATAGTTGGGATTCGGCACATTTCTATAGTGTAGAAAATGGTGCGATCATGGACGGAAATTATTTTCTGACAGAGTTCAGCTACACCGATACCGATCCGCGCGTCGTGGCATTCGATCAGCAGTTTTTCGAACAATATAAACGCCACCCCTCCTTGTACGCGGCCATTGGGTATGAAAGCGCGATGACGGTCGTGACAGCATTCATGAAAGCAAATTCAAATCGAGGAGCAGCCCTCAACCGAGCGATCGAATCAGCCTCTTGCCAGACGTTCGGCGATAAAGTAACCAGCGAAACCAATACCGAAGTAGGTATGCAAAACCCTGGCGTGATTATCAGCACAACCAAGACAGGAGCTCAGTTTTTCAAACGGGTAAAACTCTGAACGCCTTTTAAACGATCAATTCTTGATTTTAAAACGGACTCTGAACCATGCACGACGTCTCATCTGCTTCTGCTCTGGTGACGAGATCGGTCAGGGAAATGTACGAAGCGTTTCCCTATCCCCGGTATCCTTTGTTGACTCCTCTTAAATGGCGCGACGGGTATTCGTGTCGGCCCGAATTTTCTTGGTCCCTTGCCAGTTCCCATTCGACGCAATTTATCCAGGTAATCAACCCAAGGATTCTTATCGCGGGATGCGGCGATACGCAACCTTACATATTTGCCAAATGGGCGTCTCGGGGTACTTTGATCGATGCCGTGGATCTTTCCTCTGCAAATATTCGACGGGCTCGGGTACGAACTTTTTTCTGTGCGACGAGGCCCCGATATTTTCCAATGGATTTGGGCTATTTCCTCGAGACAAAGCGCGCTGCCTATCATCATATTGATTGCTATGGTGTCCTCCATCATTTGGCAAATCCGAGTGAGATCCTTAGCAAACTAGCGGCAAATTTGACTGAAGGCGGAACCATGCGAGTGATGGTCTACAACAGTGTAGCCCGAGGGTTCATCCACCACATCCAGCGTGGTTTCCACATGCTGGGGCTTGACTACCGAATACGTGAAGATCTAAGCGCCGCACGCGCTGTGCTTTCATTTTTGGGTCAAGAGTCTACCGAATTTGCCAGAATCCTAAACCGAATGCAGGCCACCTTGAATCACGCCTCCCTGCTGGTCGATACTTTTTTTCACGCCCGCGAAGCCAGAATTGGCTTTTCCCATTGGTTGGATATGTTTGAGTGCGCGGGCCTTTCGCCAATCGGCATTTTGGATCGCTATGGGGAACTTGATCACTTGCCCAATCCACTTCGCCATTTCCCGGAGGCTTCGACCATTGAGCGACTTATCGAGAGTGGATCGTTTATCGGCAACTTCGAGATATTTCTAGTCAAGAACCCTGCCGCTCCGGGATTGACGGCCAAAATGGGGCATAAAACCGCATTGCTGGGGACTCCACCCCGATTATGGTTCAGTTTCTCGGAAACCGAAAATCTTAACCCCATAAAAAAGCTTCAGTTGTGGCAGCAGTTCCTTAATCCGAAGTTTCTTTCCTCGGTAGAACTCGCCAAGGCGGCTAGACTGAGGCTTGCTCGGCTTGGCGCGATAGTCAACCCGCAAGACGAAGACGATACACCTATGAGCCGCGAGAACGCTCCCAATACCGACAATTCTCCACCTAACGCAAAACGATTTGAAGATAGGATCAAGTCCTACCTTCAAGCGCGGCATCCCACCAGGGATTCCGTTCGGATTTCGCTTGCAGCCCAGAGGTTTAATCGTGCGCTTTTAAACTGTAATTTTGATTAGGTGCGCGCCTCTTCAGTTTTCGCTAAGTTTTTCGTGGTAAAATATACAGCGAATGTTATCCCACGTTAATGCAAAAGTTTTTGCACACCAGCCTGGGGGGGATCCTTGATAAAAATTGAGAACTTTCTTTTCATAGTACTGAGTATGGCGTCTGTGGGATGCAAGCTTGGTCGCAAAGGAAATGAAGACTCGCATATAAAAGGTAACATTTCCGATCAGTCAGCTCGTGTTAGCAACTTTGAAAAATTGAGCTGTGACGGTAAAAATAGTCAGATTGCACAATGGAGATCGCAACGTCCATCGGTGTCGTTCGTGCCAAGAGACTGCCTTAATGCTGATATCACAATTACGCAGACTCAGTGTAGTCGCTGGTCTTCCCCTCAATACGATCACAGATATGCTAAAGACGCGGCCAAGCCCGACTACTACATCTCACGTTCAAGATTTCGCGATCCGGCCGGCCCATTTGCAGGCAAACTCTATATACCCATTGTCACCGGTGCAAACTCTCAGGTTGAAGTCCGAGTCTCCTATAAAAACGCTTCAGACGCGAGCTTAGGTGAGACTTTATTGGCCGTTGCCGGCGAACAGCTGATATTTCGGCACAAGAATTCCAATGTCAGTGCCGATATAAAACAGCCCAAGCGTCTTTCCAATTCCTGCAATTTCAAATTTTTTGGAACCGACTGGGTTCAACCCGTCACGTCCTGTTCACCTGACTCTTGGTCAGGTGTGGGGCTGTTGACGATTGATTTGAATAAACCGGCATATCTTGCCGACAAAATGACCCAAGTGGATTTAACGGCTCAAAAATTTATCAGAATTCAATTCTTTGATTCGCGGTTTCAAGATCAAGATATGAATCAAAAAGAAATCATTGTTGTCATAAGGGATGACGACATTCCAGCAAATGAAGAGGTGATACCAAGTATTCTGAATTGCCCTATCCCGCGTGTCGGCGATTGGTGGAATACAAGTCATCAACTTACCTGCGACAGTCTATTCAACCGCGATGTCTTTAAGGATACACCTAGAGCCATGTCGCCAGCTCGCGAATGCGCATCGGGTCAAGTTCTGCAGAACATCTCACGCCCCAACGATATTGGACCAGGAGCCACAGAGGTAGCAGATCAAATTCGGCAACCACAGACTCAGCGACCTCAGGCTCAGCAAACTCCCAGTCAGCAAACCCCTAGTCATTCGCCCGCTTCCATAAAAAAAATCGACTCGTGTTTACCATCAGGGAATGACAACACGGAATGCGCCCATTGGTACGGGAATCAAGCAAGCGGTAGTTGCTCCCCTCAATTCATGCAAGACCAATGCATAAATTTCTGCGCCTGCATCAATACCGCCCCAGGTCTACCCACTCGGGCCCAAGAGATTCGGCCTGAATCGCCGCCAACACAAAAGACCTCATGCCTACCCTCAAGTGAGGACAACACGGAATGCGCGCAATGGTACGGCAGTAAGGCGGAAAAAAGCTGCGAACCTGAATTTATGAAGCAATTCTGTAAAAATTTCTGCCGATGCATCAATCCCAATCCAAATTAAACCGCGACTGAAAGCGATTCGTGATCCATAAGCCTACATCTTGTAGGCAAAACCCATCGCGATGGCAGACGCCGATACGCTGTACCGCCTATGCTCTGGCTCAACCTGGAGTCTTTCTTTGCCCGGAACGCGGGTAAGGCTGAGTCCACTGCGATCCTTGACGTCGATATCGGAGTGGGTTGTGTCAAACCCCGTTTCCAGATTAGTCTTGTTGATCGATAGGTTGCTGCTTAAGAGGCTAACTTCCCAGAGCAAAGCAAAATGAGGGGTCAGATCCGCAGATAGTCCGATGGCGCGTTCATAGCCACGGTTTTGACCCTCAAAGGTATAAGCAACGCTTGAGTCATCAGCCGCTGAAGCATCCGAAGTGCGAAGTTTTCCCTGCGCCTGAAAGTAGGATAGCAGCGTCACATTGAGGCGAAAATATGGAACAAGTTTGCCAATCGGATAGCGAGCTACCACATCGGCGCCAAGGTTGGCCTCGCGGTAGCGATCAAAGAGCTCTATGGAATCATCCGAAAACGCTGTGGTCAGGCTTGGACCATAGGCCAGCCATTCACCCCATTGCCAGTAGGTGTTAAAACCAACCCGGTTGGTACGCAAAGAGTCTTGATTAAGTTCCAAAGTAGACTGGCCAAGGCGCAAGACATCCGAACTGCGCGCCTGAGCCAGGGAACTGAATCCAATTGAGATAATAAGGATTCCTACGAATCGCGGAGAAACCATGGCAAGCCTCAAGCCCTTAAATTAAAAATGACCTGCCCTTTTGAGGCAGATCATTTTGATGATGTGGTGCAATACAAAACCGACGCTTTGCCTTAAGCGTTCACTTTCATCCCTTTTAGGCCCCACTCAGATGCGCCATAGCGCTTCAATTTGCGTTGCAGGGTACGGATGCCGATGCCCAATGCACGCGCGGTATGGGTGCGGTTGAAGCCTTTTTGCTTCAGCGTTTCAAGGATCACGATCCGCTCGATCTCGCGCAGCTTGGTGCCTGGTGCGAATGATACCGCAGTTGCTTCCGACGCAGCCAACGGTGAGGCTTCGGTGGCCATTTTGCCGATCACGGCGTTAACACTGGTTCCTTGTGCTTCTGCATGGTTTTGGAACGCGCTCATTTTTAAACTCCCCCTTTTCTAGGACTGTGTAACTCTACTCTGCGCTGGCAGACCATCAGCAAAAATGGTGCCATTATCGCGTATGTCATTGCCTAAAAGCCAAAGTTTCCCAAATTTACTGCAATTCTTTGACATCTTGACATAACTCTCCGGCGAAACACCACGCCGTCGAAAGTACGCCCGCGCAATTTGGTATCAAAACTTTACTCTGCGCTTTAGAAAAAAAATTCAAGCTTTTTATTAAAAATAAAAAAAAATTCACAAAATACCAAAGCCAATTTGGCTTAGAATAACCCCGTAATCCAGCGAATCCATTTCACCTGGGCCTCTTCACCAATTTTGATTGGGTCATTGATGTACTAAATGACGGATTAGACAAAATTAAATTTGTATCAGGGTTAGCGAAGTAAGAATAAGGCTAATTTAGCATCCATAGCGCGGTAATCTGCATCAATTCGGTGACCCTGATGACGCAGGACAGAACTGGTCAGTTCAGCAGCAAACTGACCGATATCGGCCGAGCTAACCAAATTCTGTGCAGAGTTCTGATTCTCTGTTCGGGTTTCGAGCCTTCGCAGGGTTTGACGTAGGGCTCCAGACTCAGGCAGCCTGCGGCCATTCTTTCGATCTTGGCGCTTGGTTGAATTTTGAGCCAGGCGATCGATTCTGGTTACAATCTGATCGTAATCAGAACCCTCTTGAGAGGCGTTCTGAAAGTCAGAACCAGACAATGTCTTCAATCGACGAACAAGTAGCCTTATGTAATCGACCGTAAAGCTCTCATAGGATGCCACCGCTTTCTCCGTACTGCCTCGGCGCCGGATCAAAAACCCGAGAGCAAGCTGATCTAGAGACGATCGATCTGAGGAGACCAGGCGCCTTAACCTCTTCCCAGCTGAGCTTTTCTTAATCCTTAAGCCCATGGCGCGATCCCCTTTACCTAGGAAAAATTGCATCACCGACACCGCCCCTATCGGCAATCCGATCCGACACTTTAGCAGAAAATCACTTGTATTTTCGTCGATTATGATTTGGATGATTTTTTATTTTATTTTTTGATTTTTTCTATCTGACACTGATTGCAATGATAGGTTGCCCTGTTGGTCATCCTCGAGAGCAGAATCTGACCACCGCATACTCGGCATGGTTCTCCCTCGCGTCCATACACACTCAGGTTTTGACTAAAGTAACCGGGATTGCCATCCGGGTTGAGAAAATCCCGGAACGTCGTCCCGCCCGCTTTGATTGCAGCCCGCAGGGTTGTCTGAATTGCCCGAGCCAGGGATTGATAATGGCCGAGGTTGAGCTCGCGACTCTGTGTGTTGGGATGAATCCGAGCCCTAAAAAGGGCTTCATTAGCGTAGATATTGCCGACTCCTACGACGTTATGGGCATCCATGATGAACTGCTTTATCGCGACATGCCGACTTCGCGAGATTTCAAAAAGATGCTGGCCGAGCCTACGATTTTCGAGCGGCTCGGGCCCAAGATGCGCGAAGTATCGGTGCGTCTCAAGGTTCTCGATCCTGCAGCAGTTGATGAAACCAAATCGCCTTGGATCAACATAGTGAAGGTATAGTGGCTCGTCTCCAAAGCGTCTCACGGTAAAGACCGCATGGGTATGAGAAAGCCTAACGGCAGGCGAGTCATAGCAGAGGATCTTGCCTGACATCCCTAGATGGAAGATCGCGGCGGCCCGCTTACTCTGTAACAGCAAATATTTGGACCGCCGGGTCACATCATCAATCGTTTCCCCTAGCCACAATTTTCTAAACTCTTTGATTGGGATCGGTTCGCGCAGGTCTTCCCGAAAAAAAACTGCGTCTTCGAGTATTCCGCCCTTCGCAATCCGCCGAATCGAGCGCGCCAGACACTCCACTTCTGGTAATTCAGGCATACGAGCCTCCCTTGCCCCGGCGATGAGGGAAGCACTATAGATAATTTTGGTGAACTGCGATAGCCCTAGTGCCCCATCCCCCAAAATCGTCCCTGACAGCCCACTAGTGGTTCATCCAGGAAAATTTACTTGCTCTGGGCTAATGGCTTGCGTTGGCATTGACATTGACCTTGAATGAAATGCGCCGGTTGTTCTCCCGCGAACCAACTACATTGGATGAATCAACCAACTGTGACTCACCGTATCCAATGGCTACAACCCGTGACGGTGCAAAGCCAAGCTGATCGATCAAAAATTGCCTTACGGTAAAAGCCCTCTGGTAGGATTCAACCTGATTGGCATCGGCTGGCCCATTGGGATCAGTATAGCCCTCAACCATCAACACTGGAACAAAGAGCTTCTTATAGATCTCGACGTTAGCTCTGATTGCAGCCTTACCTTCCTCGGTCAACTCAAATGTGGTGGGATCAGCTTTGGGATCCATGAAAATATCGGCATAGAGCAGCGTGTTTGTCGGCGTGAGGATCGGGTTTTTGACAACGCGAAAACGTGCCTCGCTCACCCGGTCACCAGCCATAGGAAAAGGGCTGTTCTCAAAAAATGCTTTCGTGAGCTCATCCCCTTGGCTTACCACGGACGCGAGAGTAAAAGTCTCATCAACATGAACTGCCTTAAGTTTGCCAGTTTTGACCCAAACAGTCTCCTGCGGATTGACCGGCGACTTTCTCGGTCTATAGCTATAAATAATCGCACCATCGACGATGCCAAGCTGTCTGCCACCGTTGATGATCACCGTTGACTCCTTGGCGGACAAAAATTGGACTATTTTTAATTCACTCACGGTTGCTGCCTGAGTTGGAGCTTCGTCCATCGACACAGGGCCGTTCAGGACCTTGCTCATGATGCTGCGAATATAATCAATATCCTGTATATCCGCCGAAAATGCGAGCCGAGAGTTTAAGATGACGCTAGCGGAAATAAGCGCTAATAATAAGGCGGTCATCCGAGACCGATCTGTTTTAACATGCATGGCGATTCCTTTTTGAAACTAAGTGAATCAGCAAAACAATTCCCTTGTCCTGGATAGCGTTTCGGAAGGCTCTGAAAAAAGTTTAGACACTAGAATATAACTATCTGTTTTTAAATAAAATTTTTTCGGAACGGGGCTTACGATGGGTAATCTTTACAAGGACTCGGGCGTTGACGTCAAAAAAGGCGATGACTTGGTCGAATGGCTAAAGTCCACTGAGGATGAGCCGCAGGGAACGCTTGGGGAGGCCGTTTCAGGAATTGGCGGGTTCGCCGCGCTGTTTCGTCCCAATTTCCACGGAATGACTGACCCGCTGCTCGTCACAAGCACCGATGGAGTAGGAACCAAAGTCTTGCTAGGCATAGAAGGCAATGCCCTAGATGGACTTGGAATTGACCTGGTTGCCATGTGTATCAATGACCTGTACACGGTCGGAGCGCGGCCTCTGTTTTTTCTGGACTACTTCGCAACCGGTACTCTGGAAGAAAATCAGTTTAAGGCGATCTTGTCTGGTATCAAACGTGGTCTCAATGAAGCCAACTGTATGCTACTAGGTGGTGAAACCGCTGAATTGCCTGGCCTCTATGCCAAACAGCATTTTGATTTGGCAGGTTTTGTGGTTGGAGTGGTCGATGGCAATAAACGTTTGGGACCTCAAAGGGTTCGGGTTGGCGACCACTTGATCGCGTTTCGGAGCAGCGGTTTTCATTCCAATGGCTACTCGTTACTTAGGCGTTGGTGGAGTATTCAAAAAAACCCAGAGCTTTTCAAAAAATTGATTGAACCTACCAAAATCTATGCGGCGCTACCAACTCTACTCGACGAATTTGGCTGCGAAACCCTGCACGCGGTCGCCCACATAACAGGCGGTGGTATTTCCGGCAACCTGCCTCGCGTCATGCCAGATGGAGTTGAATGCCGAATCGAGCGAGCCAAAGTTCCAACGCCCGGATGGATGGCAGATCTAATCGAGCGGCATGGTGGAGATTTCGAGTCGGTGGAAGGAGTCTTCAATATGGGCTGCGGAATGATCGCTTCGGTTTCAAAAGACCGTGTGGTCCAATTCATGGAAGCCGCTGCGGATCTAAAGCTTGCGCCCTACGATATCGGAACGGTTGTATCTGGATCGGGTTCAGCTCGGGTTAAATATGCATAAGGTGATGCTATGAAAGTAAATCATATTCTGAATTCCGCACAGTTCGACCGGGCCGGGCTCGACTATCTGTATCATCTCACCAATGGCATCCGCAGACTCGACAAGTCTAAGGAGGGATTGGACTACCTGCGGCGACTCTTAGGCCACAAACGTGCCATGCTATATTTTACCCAGCCTTCGACAAGAACTTTTCTGTCGTTTGATTCTGCCTGTCATATCCTCGGTATTTGCACGAGTCATATCCGCGACCCGCAAACCAGCAGCGAACGCAAGGGGGAAAGCATCGAGGATTCTCTGAGAACCTTTTCGAGTTATGTCGATGTTATCGTGATGCGAACGCCAGTAAGCGGGCTTTGCGAAAAAATCGCAGCTCTTCTTGATGAAACGCCGCGACCTGTACCCATCATCAATGCCGGAAGCGGCCCCGACGAACATCCCACCCAGGCACTTTTGGATATTTACACCTTGGGTCGCAGTTTTCACAAAATCGGTGGAATCGACGGCAAATCCATAGTTATGGTGGGCGATCTCAAAAGGGGTCGTACCATCCGATCACTGTGCGGCTTGCTTTGCCACTACCAAGGCATGACGATTAATCTAGTATCACCTGAGGAATTCAGGTTGGATCCGCTCGTGATTCAAAAGCTAAGGAATTCTGGAGCCAAAGTAGTCGAAAGCGATGATCTGCAAGCTGCTCTCAAAGATGCAGATGCAATCTATATGACGCGCGTTCAGGACGAATACGATATTGCGGGAGAATCCCGCCTCCTAAAAAACTACCAAAGGTTTCACCTCCGCAAGAGCCATCTGGCGGAAATAAAAGACACCTGTATAATCATGCATCCGTTCCCTCGCCGCGACGAACTAGACATTGCCATCGACACAGATCCTCGCGCCAAATACTGGCGTCAGGAGCGCAACGGCATGTGGACACGCGTGGCGCTCCTGACTCAACTCTTGGGAGCCGATCAACATATCATGTTGCCTGAACTATGAGGATCACATGACAATCAAAGTAGCAACTATTAGCCTTTGTGCAAACGACGACAGATCGCAGAATATAGCAAAAGCTCTGTCATTTGTTGACGAAGCCGCGCACAGTGGGGCGCAGTGGGTGGTTCTTCCAGAAGTATTTCACTATCATGGACCTTACGACCGTTTTCCTGAAATCGCTGAATCAGACAATTCACCCTTGATTGAGCAACTGCGCAAGGCTGCTGCCACTAACAAGATCGTGCTATTTGCCGGTAGCGTTTGCGAAAGATCAACTGAAGACCGAGTCTACAATACACTCTATGTGATCAACCGATCAGGCGAGATTTTGCAAAAATACCGCAAAATTCACTTGTTCAACCTGCGCGACTCGTCCGGAAAAGCTTTGTATTGTGAATCAGATGGATTCTTGCCCGGGGATAATTTTGTGTCTGTTGAGATCGATGGACTGCGTGTCGGTCTTGCCATCTGCTATGATCTGCGATTCCCTGAAATGTTCGCGGTGTTAAATCGCCCCATTCCACAGGATGTGTTTGTTATCCCAGCGGCCTTTACCAAAAGCACAGGTGAGGCACATTGGGAGCTTTTACTTCGGGCGCGGGCTGTTGAAAACCAAGCCTACGTCATCGCCGCAAATCAAGTTGGCGAACACCGCCCAGGCCGATATTCTTTTGGGCACAGCATGATCATTGACCCATGGGGGATCAAGCTCTGTGATAGCGGCACCGCAGAGGGTATCGCCTACGCAGCCATCGACCCTGATCGTATTCGCGAGGTCAGGGGGCAACTGCCAGCGCTCGAAAATCGCAGACCGGAGCTCTATTGATGGCAGGACTGGTGGATTTTGAATTTGTCAGTGGACTTAGTGGTGATCCAGCAGTTTTATGCTCGGTTAAGAACACGCAGACTCGGTTTTTTTTTGATCTCGGGAGTTTGGCCAATCTTGCCAAACGCGATCTTGTGCGCACAACTCATGCCTTTGTCTCACATACTCACATCGACCACTTCATAGGTTTTGATCAATTCCTGCGGGTGCATATCCCGCTTCGGAAGCGACTCTTTGTTGCTGGCCCACCGAACTTTATCGACCAGGTTTCAGCGAAATTACGCGGCTATACTTGGAATTTACTGGAACCCGAACAGATTAGGGTCGTGGTGCATGAACTACATCCCCGAGGTGTGGTTCACAAAACCGAGTTATCGAATGATCACAAATTTATCCCGCAATGCGTCGAGATCGATGATAAGGCCGCAGGCAAACTTATTGAATTTGACTGGGGAGGAAGTGTCACCGGTTGTTTGCTTGACCATGGCACCCCATCTGCGGCCTATCGCTTCGAAACCATGGCAAATCCCGAGGTCGATGCCCAGGCTATACGAGCCCTGGGTCTTACTCCTGGAGCATGGATCAAGGAACTACAATTTGCGATGCGTGAGAATTTGCTAACCGATTCGCTTGAAATTGATGGCACGCCTTGGCTTAAATCAGAGCTGGCGGCCAAAGTCCTAAAACCAAGACAACCATGGTCTCTTGGATATATCACCGACATAGCCTTCACGGACGAAAATCTAGCGATACTGAAGACTTCTTTTCAAAAAGTCGATACCCTGATATGCGAAGCGTCGTTTCGTGACGCCGACAGCTCACGGGCAGCCATGAAAAAGCACCTTACGACCCGCCAAGCTGCAGAAATCGCAAAGTTGCTTGGCGCACGCGAGCTAAAGATTTTTCATATCTCGAATATTTACGGTCCGGAGCTTGCTCCATCTTGCCAAGAAGCCGCACGGTTTTTTGCGCAGTGATTCGCGGGAATTTTAGTGAAACTCTATTTTCGAACTTTGGTTTTTCGTCATGGTATACTCGTGAGGCTCTTCGTAATCATCGTTTGCCGTGGAAGCCATTTCAAAGTCATCCTCAGTGATAATGCCTTTTTCTTCGATGATATTCTTTAGATTCTGTAAGGTGCGGATAAACTGCTCTTGATTGGCGGAAATCTCAGATACTTTGGATTTTAATCGAAATACTTCGGTTCCCAATTCCATAACCGTATACTCGAGTTGATCGATTTTACCCGCCATGTTCGATCTCCTATTCTTTTGTCGATGTTCAGAGACTGTTTCGGAGCTTCTTTGCCTTCCTTGAGAGGCCTACTCTTAACTATCTATAATTAAAAACTTAAATTATTCTCAGCTAACTGGTTCGCCGCTTCTCGAGCTGATATTTTTGGACCTTGGTTATCAATCCGGCACGACTGATTCCAAGCTCCTTCGCCAACTTAGACTTATTCCAACCGGTGCGCTCCAAGCCATCCAAGATCATCTGTTGCTCGAGTTCGTCGAGGGCATCCTTGAGATTGCCGCTTACCCTCAGCCCAGGATAGGACTTTGACGTGCTTTCTTTGATTCGTGGAGAGAGCAGATCCTTTTTAATTTCAGATTCATCCCCTGCAAGGACGCAAAGGCGTTCAATCTCGTTTTCGAGTTCGCGAACATTGCCTGGCCAATCATGATTTAGGAGAGCCTCAAGGCAAGATTTTTCCAGGGACTTTTTGGAGGAGTTGCTCGTCTTGGCGAATTTGTCCAAAAAAAATTCGGCAAGAACTGGTATATCTTCTTTACGGTTTCTCAGTGGTGGTACCGCGAGATTGATGACGTTCAAGCGGTAGTACAAATCTTCACGAAAAGTGCCATCGTGAATCATCTCGGTCAAGTTTCGGTTGGTTGCCGCTATAATCCGGACATTCGCCGATTTGATCTCCGTCGATCCCACAGGTGTAAACGTCCCTTCCTGCAAAACCCTCAAAAGCTTAACCTGCATCGGCATCGATGTATCGCCGACCTCGTCAAGAAAAAGGGTGCCACCATCAGCGGCTTCAAAAAGCCCCTTTTTATCCTTGATCGCTCCAGTAAAAGACCCTTTGATGTGACCAAATAGTTCGGATTCAAGCAGGTTTTCATTGAATGCACCACAGTTGACAATTACAAATTTCTTTTTCCTTCGCTTCGAATTGTAATGCAGCGCTTTGGCGATGAGTTCTTTACCTGTACCGTTCTCACCTTGAATCAGCACCGTGGTTTCAGAATCACACACACGGTCAAGCAGGCGGTAAAGCTCCTGCATCGGCGCCGATTTTCCAATCATATTGTCAAAGCCGTAGCGTTTGCCCAATTCCTTAGATAGCTCATTCAGCTGGGTTTTTGAGTCATCGAGATGCTTGTGAGTCAATAGAATTTCGTCCACCACGAGCGTGATGAGTTCTGTCAGATAGCTTATTTCCTGGGCCGACAGGATTGGAAGCTTATCGACCTCTTTGATCAGCTCAGGATTTCCTGGAAAAAACCGTTCGAGATAATTTCGGATCAGAGCTTTTTGTTCCTCGGCACTGTCCTTGATTAAGAATCCGTCACCGTAAACGGTTCCAGTAAATGTTGACCCCACATGAATCGGAACCGAAATGACCGAAAATCCCTCAACGCTGCGGCCAATCCGATGCGACTTACTCCCCATCGCATCGACGGTAGTTTTTCTCGCTGTTTCGACTCTTTTGGCAAATCCCGCAGCATCAGCAACGATGGTCTTGCAGATGGGGTTTAGTGGATTAAAAAATCTTCCTTCGGGGACTCCACGAAGAAAGCCTCTTTTGTCAGTGAAGTTGATCTGAACGTTCCAGAATTTTCCGATGATCTCACGCAATCTCCGAATTGCGTGCATCTTGTCGAAATCTTCCCATCGAACATCATTACCTTCCATATCAATCCCCCGGATTAGGCTCCGCAAAGCGCGGTGCTGTCAGGTAACTGATCGGAGGACTGACAATTTTCTTTACAGTGGGGTTTGTAACGTCTCAATAACAAAGAGTTCAATTCTCAATCAGAATAGGAACTTCGAAGAAATTTGATGATTCCAGGGTTAAACTTTTCCGACCAAGACGTATTTAATCTTGAGAAAGTCGCGAACCTTCGCATATATCTATTGAGAGGGAGGAACAAAGTCCTCAAGATCTCTGCTTGCATCACCCAAGGCATTGATAGCATCGACCATGCGCTGCTTATATTTCTGAATCGTCGCAGGTTGAATACCTATCTGTGGGTCCTGGGCTGCAGCAAAATCTTCAACTTCGACCTCAATAGGGTCTCCGATAAAAATACCGATGGAGCGCGAGCCAAAACTTGTCGCATTGACCATGGCATTCTGCATTCCGGCAAAAAAGACCAGGATCAGCGGCTTACCTGATTTGATCGCCATGATGATGGCACCTGAACGCACCCCTCGCGAATAGACCTCGTGCCTTAATTCAGGAGGAAGAGGTCTTTCAGCCGTCCCAAGAAGATTGAAGGGGCCTTCTTCACCTTTTGGCGGCTTTTGCCAGGCACCATCAGCCGTGCTCAAAGCCTCGCCCGGATGGAGACGCCCCATCGGTGCAAGCCATATGTACTCGGCATGTTTGAGATGAGATGTGGCGACTTCCACCACATCGGTACCATCGCCTACCATGATGCTTCCTGACGCCTGAATTGCCCAGTTGATCATCGTCGATTTTGGATTTTTATTTTTGGCAAACCCACTCGTCGCAATCGTTCGAGGACTATAAGGCAAATGGGTTGTCGCTAAGGCATCGAGAAAAGTTGGATGATTGCTTACATAGACACCACCCCCATGTGGGACTTTTTGAGCACTGTTAACACCAAAGCAAAACCGCAGGTATTTTGCTAATTTCCTGCGGTTTCGCTTATCGACAAGTCTAGCGTGAGTGATCGTTCTGCCGTAAATAATAGGCTATTAGCGTGGCGTAGATCTTTTCGATGTCGTCACCCATTTGCATCATGCTCACAGTCATCTTTTCAAAAGCCTCAAGAAGGTCCAGCAATTTCTCAATGTCATTTCTTGGCATGTTTCGCTCCTCGTTTAACGCCTGAGCGCTTGGCAGACTCCATGGTGCGATAGGAATCGGCATCGATCTTCGCGATATCAGCATAGTGAGTCAGCCGATCCACCAAGGCGGTGACGCAGGCGGCTCCCTGAAATACCTGCCCCCATTCCTTAAAGGCTAAGTTGGTTGTTATGACGATTGAGCCGGTTTCATAGCGTTTCGAGACGATATCGAAGAGAAGATCTGCAGCTCTATTATCGTAGGAGAGATAGCCTAGTTCATCAATCACTAACAGGTTGGGCTGAACGTAGCGTCGCAGTCGCCGCTGCAGGGCTGCGGTACTTTCCTGGGAAGATAAATCTAGCACCAGATTGGCAGCTGTCGTGAAGAGTACCCTTTGTCCTTGCATCACCGCATTGAAGGCAATGTTCTTAGCAATTTGCGTTTTGCCAGCACCTTGGGATCCAGCAAGAATGACGTTGCGATGGTCGTGGATAAATTTGCCCTCGAGGAGTTCCTCAATCAGCATGCGGTCGATCTCACGCGGCCAAGCCCAATCGAAATGAGCCATGGTTTTGAAACGTCCGATGTGGGCTATTTTCAGTCTGCCCTCGGTCGATCGGCGCATTTTTTCCACGTTTTCCAGCTCCACGATGCGCTCCAAGAGCGATCTGGGCGGGGTTGCTTGATTCTGAGCAAGAAAGTCATCCAGGTTTTCCGCTAAGTAATGTAGGCGAAAGCGTCCGAGCTCTTCATGCAGTAACATAAGTTAACCTCCTAAAAAAGTTGATCGTAATCAGCCAATGGGTGGGACTTCACCACGAGGTCCTTCACCTTGGGATTATTGGGGAGAGTCAGTTCAACACCGGGCAGGCGTTTAGCTTGAGTTTCAAGCTGGTTAAGATAAAGGCGTAAGCCCTCAATGGTAGGTCGATCTTGAGCAGCGAGGTAGCTCGCAGCCTTGCCAAACAGCTCATCACCATAATGGATGCGCAGCTCGCAGAGCCTCTTGACACTGGTTCCTGCGTCATGACCCAGCATAAAAAGGTGAGATAAGATGCGCTCGGCCTGCGGGAAATCGCGAACAATTTGTTCTCGAAACATATTGGTGCGACCAAATTGACGATGCTCACTTATCTCGTTGCGATGTTCCTTGGCCTCGACAAAATGCCCGCGATCGTAGGATCTCGGATGCCTCACCACGATTTTGCCAGCATCGTAGAGAGTTACCGAGCGATCATCGGCTTCCAGTAGTAGGGGATGGCCAAGCTGCGCCACGGGAATCGAATAGGTGTTGAGGTCGAAGTGCACCCAAAGGCTTTTAGTGGCACGCCGCGATTCTTGGAGCGTTGGGTGCCTTCTCTCCTTCGGTAACGCCAAAAGCTTCGCTCGTTCGCCCCGCCAGATTTCTTGGACGCTTAAGCTACGATTATCTGGCCAGGGCCTTTTGTTGCCGATCTTGTCGCACCAAGACCTAAGCCCCTCATTCATCGAGTCGAGATCGGTGAGGGGCCTAGCCTGAAGATAATTGTCCCGCAAGTAGCGAATCGTTCGTTCAACCCGCCCCTTGGCGGGCACTTTCAAGTGCACCTAATCGGTCACATCAGGCACGGCTCTTTCGT
>CAZOSN010000017.1:0-30007 GCA_964582405.1 uncultured Oligoflexales bacterium
GTGGCTCAAACTTCGTGAAATCAGGTGGCTCAAACTTCGTGAAATCCAGCATAGAAAGCCATGGACTCCGAATTCTCAAGATTTCTCGACACGTTTTTACCCGAATTGCACGAACACCTCGACCGCGCAAACCACGGCTTGTTGAAGCTAGAACGAGATCCAAACCAGCCAGAGATCATGGACGAGATATTTAGATCGATTCATACGATCAAAGGAGGAGCTGGTTTTGGTGGCTTCAACCATATGGTTTCGTTAGCCCATGAAATCGAAGACCTGCTTCAGATGCTTAAAAATTCTGAATTGTCTATCGATCAGAATCTAATCTGTTGTCTACTCCACGCGTTCGATTTGGTGCGATCCATGGCAGAGCAGATCCAATCCAAGGGCGGCGATTATTGCAGTGAACTGGAAGACATGCAAAACAAACTGCAGCACTTCAAAAGCAAAAAAAATTCACACAATCAGATACCAACGAAAGCTCAAATCGACCAAGGCTTCCATGTATTTGATGATCAAACCCAAAACCAGAACCATCCCGTTATTTCATCAGCAAAGAAATTAGACCAAAATCAGAACAACGCGATTCTCAATTCACCAGAGTTAAATCACAAATCTAATACCAGTCAAACCATCCGCGTCGCTATTTCAATCCTTACTGACCTCATGACACTCACCGAAGATTTGGTACTTGTTCGCAATGAAATCCTGCAGTGGTCGTCAATACTTAGCACGCAGCCTTTGGTCGGGCCATTTCAAAGGTTGACGCAAATTACCAATGAGCTGCAGGAGCAAGTTTCAAAGCTCCGCATGCAACCCCTTTCGCAAACGTTTGGTGTTTTTCCACGCATCGTTCGGGATCTGAGCCTTCAGTGCCAAAAGAAAGTTCGATTAATCGTAGCAGGAGAAGAAACCGAATTGGACCGAAGTCTCATAGAAGCGATCCGAGACCCATTGACCCATCTGATAAGAAACGCGATAGATCATGGAATTGAGTCTCCATCTGATAGACTCCGATCAGGTAAGGCGGAAGAAGGGACATTAAATCTTTCGGCATATAGCGAAAGTCGCTCGATTGTAATTGAACTCAAAGACGATGGTGGTGGAATCGATCTGGACAGAGTCAAAACAAGGGCATTGGAGCGAGGGTTGATAACAGCTCAACAATTCGAATCTATGACGACCCAAGATGCAACAAACCTCATTTTCCTCCCAGGATTTTCGACCGCACAAAATATCTCTGATTTGTCAGGCCGAGGAGTCGGCATGGACGTAGTTAAAACAAATATTGAAAAATTCGGAGGACGAGTCGAAACCGAGAGCCAATTAGGCATTGGCACGACTATCAGGCTAATAATACCACTGACGCTCGCAATTATTCCCGTGCTTATAGTTGAAGTCGGAGATCATAATTTCGCCATTCCCCAGTCGGCTATAATCAAACTGATCGATTTTGCTGTCGATCAATCTAACATCAGTCTAGAGTATCTCGGCGAGGTTCCCATCCTCCAATTTGAGGGTCATTTCGTTGAATTAATCAATCTACGTCATTATTTGAGATTTGAAGATAGCAGCAAGATTCCCCAATACCCGAAAATTATTATCATAAATGTGTTTGGATCTATAGCAGGACTGGTCGTGGATTGCATCGGAGACATGCAAGAAATCGTGGTAAAACCTCTAAGCCCCATAGTAAGCCATCTCATCGAATTTTCAGGTTCGACCCTTTTAGGTGATGGTCGCATTGCCCTTATTCTCAGTCCCTCGGGCTTGCTTAGCAGATACCTGGCCCTGGTCCGGAATCTATCCAACTTATCGCAAGCAAAAGAACCAAAGGTCCAAAATCCTCGAGGTCAGACCTATCTTCTGGTGAAGAGCTTTTTTGGAGAGCATATAGCAATCGATCTGGCGTGGGTTTTGTATTTAGATGAAATCTCTAGGTGTTCTCCGGAATTAATCGGTAATAGCCTAGCTCTGCAGCATCGAGGAGCAATATTGCCCGTCAGATTCCTGCATGATTTCTTGGGCCCTCAACGACCAACCGAGAATAACTTTGAATCTTTTCAACTTACCGACCTGACGTCTATGGTGTTCTTGGCAGAGGGAGAACTCAAGCTAGGTCTAATCGTGGATGGTTTTGTTGACATAATTTTTGATTGGCCCGTTGAGCTAACTCAATCATGGCGCAAACATATCAAGGGATCAGCTATAATCGGATCGAAAATAACGCAGATTTTGGATGTTCAGTCGATATTTGCTCTCTTGCGACAAACTTTGCAAGGAGCTAATTCCGAAAATCTAATAAGAAACAATGATCGCCACGAACACTAACTCGTGGATCATCCTGCCCTCGCTGCGGATTCTTTAATCAATATGGCGGAAAAAACCTTGGTTTCTGCAAAGGCATAATCAGAGCTGGCCCGCGCCAGACAGCGAAAGCCCGCTGCCTCATGCAAGGCTCTTGAATAAATAAAGGCGTCTTCTGATTTGTGCGCCATAATCAATTTTCCCTTCTGAGTAAGAGTCGCAAACGTATGCTGAGCCATCTCCAGTGGCTTAAAAAACCTCATGGGCAATCCTGCCTCACGTAACTCCGAAGCCTCCATGTAAGGGAAAAAATTGAATATCAAATCGAATTGGCCAAGGCTCGATTCAGCCAAAAAATCAGCGTTGCGATAGCGAGCGACGGGCACCAATCCGGTGAAGTAGCGCGCCTTGGTTCCATTGTCGCGGAGACCAGCTTGCGGTTTGCGGTGATCAACTTCGATACCTTCTATGATCAGAGGTTTGGACCAAGGCCAGTCCCTTCGGAGCCAACGAACAAAACTATACAACGCAGGAGCATAACTAAATGTGCCCGAGCCTATGTCGATAGCATGCATGATTTCGCCGTGACAATACTCTCTAAAATGATCCAAGATCGAAAGGCGAAGTATGTTCTCGAGTAGACTCGCCTCGGAAAGGCTCCGAAGGTATGGTTCTAGAGCATACCTTTCGATCAATTCCGAAACGAGCTGCACGTCGGTTTTTGGTAATCTGGCCTGAAGGCCTGCAAGGTTCACACCTTGCTCTCCGTAAGACTTACGAGGTAGCTTGAGTCTGGATCTTACGAAATAGTCGATGGCATTCTTGTTGTCGTGAAAAAGCGACTTCATCTCAGCCTCCTTAACGCAAAAGACCCTTTACTTTGGAACTATCAGCTTCGACTTCAAGTATTTTGGAGGCGACGCCGTCGGCTAAAATCGCCTCGGTGTCTTTCAGCATATGACCAGTTAGAACGGCCACAACCCGTTCGGTTTTCTTTATTATCCCCTGATCGCGCAGCTTTTTTGCCCCGGCCAGCGAACACGCGCTCGAGGGCTCGCAACCTATCCCGGCGCGATCGATAGCTCGCTTTGCGGTCATAATCTCCGCATCGGTAACCGATTCGACGACACCGCGCGTTGCAGAGATTTCAGCGCGTGCTTTGATGAAGTTAACAGGATTGCCGATGCGTACTGCAGTTGCTATAGTCTCTGCCTTCTCTGGCTTGAGTGAGGCAAAGCCATCTTTATAGCTTTTGTAAAAAGGACTCGCTCCTGCCGCCTGAATGGTCGCAAGACGCGGCAAGTTTGCAATCCAACCCATAGCATAGGCCTCGCGCAAAGCTTTTCCGAAGGCTGAAGTATTGCCTAAGTTTCCACCTGGAACAACGATCCAATCCGGAGGGTCCCAGTTCAGATCTTGCAGCATTTCCCAAATAATGGTTTTTTGTCCCTCGAGCCGAAATGGGTTGATGGAATTAACAAGATAGAGCAACCCTTCCCTTGCAATTTCCTGAACCATCTTCATGGCATCGTCGAAATCACCCTTTATTGCCACGCACTGGGCCCCGTAGCCAACAGCTTGCGCTATTTTGCTAAGACTCACTTTGCCTGCCGGTAAGAAGACTACAGACTTGAGCCCCGCATGCGCTGCAAAAGCTGCAAGGGAGGCGCTGGTGTTTCCGGTCGATGCGCAACCTACGGTTGTAATGCCGAGTTTTTTGGCTTGGGAGATCGCAACCGACATCCCTCTGTCCTTGAACGAGCCCGATGGGTTGTAACCTTCATGCTTAAATTTAAGGTCGATAAGGCCAGCATAGTGAGCAAGGCTTTCGCTGAAGAAGATTGGTGTGTTACCTTCGGGCAACGAAACGATCGACGAGTCGTTGAACGCTCCGAGACCCTCGCGGAACCGCCAAACGCCACTTTGATCTAACCGATTTTGTGTCGTGCGACGATTGTCGATTTTTTCGCGGCCAAAATCCACCCATTGATCGCTGTCATAGGCAACTTCAAGTAAACTACCGCAGCGGCACTGATAAGCGAGCGCATCAAGATCTAATGATTCCTGGCAGGTAACACACCGAAGAAATGCTGCCATTTTTATTCCTCCCGTTCAATCCTCACGCCATGATCATCGACTTTCCCAATATGACACATAGCATCGCTTGGCCAAATTTTTTGCATGGCGGCCGCTACGGCGTCGCCTATAGCCCGCTCCGAGCACAAGGCAAACACTGTTGGGCCCCCACCGCTGATCGAACATCCAAGAGCTCCCGATTCTAGGGCAACTCGCTTGACGTGGTTAAAATCTTTGATCAATGGGGCACGACGCGGTTCGGCAAAAAGATCGACGAGAGAGCGTTCGATCAGAGAGCTATCACCATTTTGCAGACCAAGAACAAGTCCTGCGGTTTTGGCCATCTGATCCACCCAACTTTTTGTAGATAAGTTTTCTGGCAAAACACGTCGTGATTCTCTTGTGTTAAGCAACCAGGGAGGCGAAAGCGTCACAATCCAATACTGACGGCTAAGTTCGACGCGGAAAACTCGCGGCGGATCGGTGGATTCAATCAGAGTAAGACCCCCTAATAAGCAAGGGGCGATATTGTCGAGATGGCGTCCGGCTACGGTAGTTTCTGCCTGAAGCGCGGCGTCGAGTACCAATTGACTCTTGGGATCGTCTCCCAACACCAGAGATGCCGCCACTGCACCAGCCACAGCCGAAGCTGCACTGGCACCAAGTCCGCCTGAAAGAGGAAGCGATCTATGGAGTCTGAATTTCAGTCCCGCTTTCTTCCCTCGTGCTTTGAAATAATGGTAAGCTGCGAGCGTAAGTGCGTTGATCATCGGGTCCCGCGGGAGAAGTTCCGCTTGCCTTCCTGTGATCGATTCAATTACCAGCTCATCCGATTCCTCAGCCCAGACTTCGTCAGCCAATCCAGAAACTGCAAGTCCCAGGCAATCAAAACCTGGCCCCACATTGCCAATGGTCGCTGGTGCATTGATATGCCATTTCTGACTCATCTAACCTCCTTGCGCCTGGGCAATAGCGACGATGTCATTCAAGACCCCTGCCGCTGTTACATCAGCCCCTGCCCCCGGGCCTGTCACTACCAGGGGGTTTTTGTCATAAAACTTCGACCGAATCGTTACGAGATTATCGGTGCCCTTAAGCTGCCCGAGCACTGATTGGCGCGGAACAGCCTCAAGCCTGACGCTGACAGATTCGGGCATAAGGCGTGCGACATAGCGCAAAACCTGACCCGATGCCGCAGCTTCTTCAACTCTGGCATGAATTAGATCGTCAAGCTCAGTTAGGTTGCGTAAAAACTCCTCTGGATCATCCGAACTCAAATGTTGAGGAAACAATGGTTCTAAGTCGATATCGGCCATATCAAGGCGCATGCCAATAGTCCTTGAAAGAATCAAGGCCTTTCGCGCGACATCCATTCCCGATAGATCCTCGCGAGGATCTGGCTCGGTATAACCCAGTTCAAAAGCTTTGCGCACGGCCTGCGAAAATTTGAGCCCTCCCTCAAGTTCTGTCACCAAAAACCCGAGTGTACCCGAGAAACATCCGAGGATGGTATGCACCAAGTCTCCCGATGACGCGAGCTTGTTCAAGGTGTCTAAAACGGGCAACCCCGCCCCAACCGTGGATTCGTATCGAATATGAAGCCGTTTTCGGCGAGCCCGATCAAACATGGCCTGATAACTTGAAAAATCCACTGCAAGCGGCTTTTTATTGGCGAGCACGACGTGCATGCCGGCGTCGAGCGCCTCTAAGATAAGCGGTGCAGTCTCATCTGCTGTGCAGTCAACGAAAATGCTTTTGGAAAAAGGAAGATTCCACAACTCTCCACGCAATAGAGTAGAAATTTCGGCAAGCGACTTGCGGGCTTTGGTGTCACCATTCTTCCTATTCAAGCGCTTTTTGGATATGGCCGCACGAATGTCGTCTTCTTTCAGACCGAGTTTGTCAGTTAGTGTACCCTGTGAATCTGTAACATTAACAATAGAGATTTCACTATGGGTCTGATTTTCGATCACGACTTTTTGGTGGAGAATTTTTTCCGCAAGCACCGTTCCTATCTGACCAAACCCAACCAAGGCAAGACTCACCTTTTTACCCATCATGTCGGGAAGTGCATGCGATTTTTCGAGCCGAAACTCTCGATGCAGGGCCTTGAGTCCTGGACCTACAAGATGACTATCCAATACCACCGATATATTGAGTTCCGAGGAACCCTGTGCGATGGCATCGATATTAATTCCTTCCTGAGCCAGAGCTTGAAACGCCCGCGCAGCGGTACCCCTGGCACCGCTCATACCTAAACCCACGATGGCGATGATAGCTTTTTGGGCAGTGAGCTTGATGTGGTCAATTAAATGACTTGCTAGTTCGAATTTAAATTCGCGTTCGAGAGCGGTTTTAACCTGATGGGCAGAAGACCCAGGCACAACAAAACAAATACTCGATTCGCTCGATGCCTGACTGATCATAGCCACCGAAATCTCAAGTCTCGCCAGAGCAGAAAAAGTGCGCCCTGCCACGCCAGGAACCCCCATCATACCTTTACCCTCAACTGCGATCACAGCCTGATCTTGGATCGCGGTAAGCGCTTTGACAGGCGATCCCGACTTTGGGGCATCAGACGATATGCGGCTACCCGGCCGTTCGGGAAAAAATGTATTGCAGATACTCAGCGGAATATTCCGATCGGCAAGCGGGATTATCGTGCAAGGGTGCAAAATTTTGGCACCATAGTAGGCGAGTTCTGCTGCTTCGCGGTAATGCATCTCTGATACAACGCGCGCCTCCTCCACATGCCGGGGATCGGCCGTCATCAGACCGTCAACTTCCTTAAACAACACAAGTTCGCGCGCCTGCAAACTGGCAGCAAGAATCGCCGCCGAAAAGTCTGAGCCACCGCGACCCAGTAGAACCAGTTCGCCCATCGGGCCCGCTGCGATAAAACCAGGGATAACAACCAGTTTACCTTGTCCGAGGACCGGAGTCAGGCGTTGGGCTGAAGCCTCATCGCATGCTTGCCATTGCGGATACATTCCCAAGGGGGACGGTTCGACTTTTATCACTTCGGTAGCATCGAGCAATACGGCCGGCAATCCCGCCTTCCTAAGGACAGCGGTCATGAGTGCTGCCATGGTACGTTCGCCACGGGCTAGGCCGCGAGCGATTGTGCGCTCCGTGAGTTCGCGCAGGGTTTCGATGCTGGCCCCGATTGCCGCAAAGTCATCCGCATCTCTGAGAACAGATTGGCGAAGCGCGGGAAGGTCTGGCCCGTCGGGCAAGAGGGCCTCGATAGCGGCAAGATGTTTGGTTCGAAATATCTGAGCGCCTTCATCGGTGGACTGTCGGTTGTTTTCAACCGCATCTTTCATGGCGCGGAGCAGTAGATCCGTGATTCCATGCATTGCCGAAACCACAAGAACGAGGGGACCAGCCTCTTTGCGCACAATCGCTGCAACTTGAGTGATCGCACTGGCGCTGGCTAACGATGACCCACCAAACTTAAAGACTCGGACACCCGACCTCGCTTGAGCCGTTTGCATGAAATCTCCGTTTCCTATGAATTGCTATCCTCCCTTTAATTTATCTTATTGCGGAAGAGCGGTCATGGAAATAGATTGTAAAACATCTTTGGACATTTGCGATTCATGCTTACGAGAGCGTATTCAGAATGATCCAGCCTCCCCTCGATCGAGACTTCACTTTAAAAAACGATGCCAGATCAGGCATGCAGTGTCGGATCAGTTGACTTGGCGACTAAGGGGCGGTTCCCGTCTTTTGCCAAAGATTCTCTAATCAGATCCCGGATTTCTAGCAACGTCTGGTCCGATTGCGACAAGGGAGCGGGTCCTTCAGCGGCCGTCTCTTGGCGCCTCAGGCGGCTGACAGCTTTGACAACGATAAATACAGCAAACCCAATGATCAAGAATTCAAGTATATGATTAAGAAAGACTCCATAGTTGAGAGTGGCTACTCCGGCTTGTTTCGCAGCGGCGAGTGAATTAAAACCTTGACCGGATAGGTCGATGAATAAATTAGAAAAATCAACGCGACCAAGCAATAGACCAATCGGTGGCATCAGCACGTCCGCCACGAGCGATGCGACAATTTTGCCAAACGCCGCTCCTATCACGATACCAACCGCCAGATCCAGCACATTACCGCGCATCAAAAATGCCTTAAATTCTTTCCACATATTAATACCCTCCTCTCCGTAAATTTAATCGCTGATTCATCAGCCTCACGGGGGCTTAGTATCATGAGGTGCAAAAAGGGGCAGCAAAATTGGAGGTCATCACTTATGCTCTCGTCGCGGGAGCTTTCGTTCCAGCGATAGATAAACAAAATACAACATATTTGGGGGATATGGATGATAACAGGCGATTTTTTGGCCAAATTGCGCATTCAAGGCACAAGCTCTCCGGTATCGACTGGCACACAGTGGTTTGGTCCGGTTGACGAGGATTATTTTGAATCCTATTCGCCTGCGGATGGAAAACTCATCGGTAAAACTGGCAAAGCTAAACAAGATGACTACAACAACCTTATAGGGATCGCCCAAAACGCTTTTGAATTTTGGCGGCAGGTTCCAGCGCCCAAGCGCGGAGAAATCGTTCGGCAAATTGGAGATGAATTGCGCCGTTTCAAAGAGCCCTTAGGCGATCTTGTCTCCTACGAAATGGGCAAATCGCGCCAGGAGGGGCATGGCGAAGTCCAGGAAATGATCGATATCTGTGATTTCGCAGTTGGACTTTCGCGACAACTCTGCGGTCAAACGATGCATTCGGAACGACCCAATCACCGTATGTATGAGCAATGGCACCCAATTGGATTAGTTGGCATCATTTCGGCGTTCAATTTTCCTGTTGCAGTTTGGGCGTGGAACTCGATGATTGCAGCCGTTTGCGGCGATGTCTCGATTTGGAAACCGTCTGAAAAAACTCCACTAACAGCAGTAGCCTGCTTCAATATCATGGCTTCGGTGTTTAAAGCCAATCAGCTGCCTGAAGGCATCATGAATCTGATCATAGGTGATGTTGCAGAAATCGGCGAGACCCTCGTTCACGATATCCGCGTGCCGCTTATTTCAGCCACAGGTTCGACGCGAATGGGACGACGCGTGGGCGAGGTAGTAGGTCGCAGGCTGGGCCGAAGCCTTTTGGAATTAGGCGGCAACAATGCGATCATTCTGACGCCCAATGCCAATCTCGAGCTGGCAGCACCGGCCATTGTCTTTGGTGCCGTGGGCACGGCTGGGCAACGGTGTACGACGACTAGGCGATTGATCGTGCACGAAACGATCTATGACAAGGTTAAGTCGATGCTTATCAAAGCCTTTAGTGGACTTCGGATTGGCAATCCGCTAGATGAATCCAACCATGTCGGTCCACTTATCGACACCGATGCAGTGAAAGCCATGCAGAATGCTCTAATAGAAGCAAAAGACTCTGGCGGAAATATTCTTTTCGGCGGCGAAAAACTATCTGGGCCAGGGTACGAATCAGGTTGCTACGTAGTACCCGCCATAGTCGAGGCCAACCCACATATGACTATTGTGCAAGAAGAGACCTTTGCGCCGATACTGTATCTGTTGAAATATCAAGGCGATGTGAATCAGGCGATCGCAATCCAAAACGGCGTTTCACAGGGACTTAGTTCGTCGATCTTTACTCAGAATGTTCTCGAATCCGAGCAGTTTCTATCCGCATGTGGTTCTGATTGCGGCATAGCAAACGTCAATATCGGCACCTCAGGAGCAGAGATCGGTGGTGCCTTTGGTGGTGAAAAAGACACCGGCGGTGGACGCGAATCTGGATCTGACGCATGGAAAGCCTATATGCGGCGCCAAACCAACACGATTAATTTTGGCAAGGCGCTACCGTTGGCCCAAGGGATCAAGTTTGACCTTTAGACTTCGCCGTTCGGAAAGGGAAATGCAAGATGCACGACATGAACTGGGCGTCTTGAAAGGCGTTTAAGTCTAATTGACAAGTGGTTTCAAAGAGGACTATATAACTTCTACTGAAATATCCTTGCATTGAGAAGTCTAAAGGACTTCAGCCATAAGGCTTTAGATAGAGGAGCTTCGACGCGCTATGCGACTCAAAAAGGTAGCCATAGGTTCGCTGGTATTTTTCCTGTCTTTGACAATATTATGGGGTTCGCTGGTCTGGCTTGAGATTGGTATTCGAGTCTTCAGACCGCTTTACTTTGAGTACATCAAAAAAGCGCCCGATGAGTATTACGAGCTGCCAGGAACTTACGATATCGCTCAACATAACATCTTCAGCCATGTCTACCGCCCCAAGTATCGCTACCAAGGCGAAATTTATACTCAAAAAAAGCCCGAAGGCACTCTGCGGGTCGTGACACTCGGTGGATCAACTACCTACGGGCATGGGGTGGGAACAAACAATTTCTCGAAGATACTAGAGAGGATGCTCAACGAATCCGGACATAAAACTCAAGTCGTCAACAGCGGAACCATTAGCTACCAGTCGTTTCATAGCCTCATCGACTACATGAGCAACGGGCTTGATCTCAGTCCCGAATTCGCGGTTTGGTATTCCAATGTCAACGATATGACAGCTGACACCCCTTATGTTTCTGCTGACATGAGCGAGTCAATACGCGTCGGCGGCCACTGGACGCATCATATGTATGTCACGACTCTCCTGCGACGCGCAGGAATCTTAGACCCGCTGATGGAACTCTTGCCCAACTTTCCTACCGTAACTCAAACAGTAAAAAGTAATATAGTCTATGAGGGGCTCAAGGTTCATCCTCAGCAATATGAGAAAGAGGTCGCGAACCACCGCATCATGGGTATTTTCCGCCGAAACGTCGAGAATTTTATCGCGGTATCGCTAGCCAATCAAGTGGTGCCGGTTTTAGGGCTAGTTGCATCGATGTATGGCGCATCTCAAGACGAAGCTAACAAGATCGGCATTCCTCCATCTACTGTTTTGAACTCCAGTATGATTCAGGGAGTCAAGGCCATGAACGATATTATGATTGACCTAGGTCACAAATATAACATTCCAGTTGTCGCGACCAATAGCATTGATGGTAATAGCAAGTACTTCCTCGACCAGGTTCACCAGTCAGTCGAAGGACATACTGAGCAGGCCAAACAAATCTACAATGCGATCTATCCGATGATTGCCAACAAAACTCACGCTGCAGCGCTCTGACTTATTCAGCTCCCGAGGAAATCGCATGATCGCAAAGCCAGGAAAATTAGCCCCGAGGGCAGGTATTTTTGTTCAATTGATCATCTTCTTTGGCTTATTTGTAGCGGGCTACGGAATAACTGAACTCATCCTACGCAACCGCAATGCGTCCATGCAAAACTATGATATCGAAATGTGGCGTTATGCCAAAGAACTCAAAATTCCGAGCCATAACCCTGCCATAGGCCATGAGCATCTCAAGAATGCATCGTCGATACTGCAGTCGGTAGAAATTAGGACCAATAGCCTCGGAATGCGCGGAGGCGAGGTCGATCTGAGTGCCGCCCCCCATCGGCGAATTTTGTTCTTAGGAAGTTCCATAACTCTCGGCTGGGGTGTTTCCGAAAACGATACAGTCTCGCAAAAAGTCGAGTCGCTGCTTAAAGCGGACGATCCCAACGTCGAAGTTCTCAACGGGGGCATAGGCAATTTTAACGCTGCCCGGTATGTGGCACTGTTTCTTGAGCAGTACAAGGTCGTCAAGCCAACAGACATCGTCGTACACTTTTTCCTACGTGACGCGGAAGCCCTCGAACAAAGTCGCCAAGGCAACTGGCTGCTCCGCAATAGCCAATTTGCGGCGATTGCCTGGATGGCATTTCAGCACAAAATCGGTGCTGTGGGCTCCAAAAACCTAATTAATCACTATCAGGATGTGTTTGAAGAGCATGCCCCTGGCTTTCTCGCCATGAAGATGGCGTTGGCGGAATTAGCCCAATATGCAAACCAGCATGGAATCAGGATTTACCTCGCAATGATTCCCGATGTCCACAATCTCACCAGCTACCCCTTTAAAGCGCAGCATACGATCATGAGTCGGGTTGCAGAAGAATTCGGGTATCAATTTATCGACCTCTATCCTTCTTTGGCCCAGCAGACCCCCGAAACCATATGGGCTATGCCCGGCGATCCGCATCCCAACGCCTTGGGGCATGCAATCATGGCATCGGACATTGCCAATGCTCTGCGCCTTCCATCGCAGACTGTGGCAATGTAGATCATTCCGTGTAGGCTACACAATCAAAGCGTCGGGCTGATGACAAACGGCAGGTCTTTCGGCAAGAAAATTTTCCGGACAATTATTCGACAACTATCTTTCCTAAGGGCTTCCTTGGTAGCGAAAAGCTCCGGCACACTGCGGCAGTCGGCCCGCCGTATAGAACAGCAGCCAATCAGAGGCAATCGAGCCGTCTTCAAACGCACAGGTGCCAGACTCGTCACCGGTTTGATCATGACGCCAATTCGCGTACAAGCCTCCTAATTTGAGGCAATACGCGGCGGCAGGTGATGCAGCACCAGGCGCCGGTTCAAAGGTTGGCGTCGAATAGTGAAAGTGATGCCAAATGATGGACTCCGTTGGCAGGGCTAGCGTCTCAGAACCAACTAACTTCAATCCTTCATTACTAAACTGCAACTGACAAAAACTACGTTTAAATTTGGTGAGCTGATGCCTGAAATCAAGCATCGTCGCAGCGATAGGTGTACCACCGATACTGATGCAATAATCATCACTGGCATAGGTAACTGATGTAAAACTCAATAGCGCCAGGGAAAAAAAGTATTGTTTCATGCCCTCATCCTTCTTGCAAAAATTGCTTCTCGAGTTATACCAGAGTATTGTTTGTCACTGCAAGCCAACGACCGAAGGACCTACATTGACGGGAGCGAACACTATGAACCGCAGACATCCTCGCATCATAAACCTCGACGAAATGGAATTTCGCACCGAAGCCAAAAATGACAAATTTGGCTACCTTGGAAAGCGGCTTGGCCCAGAGGTTGGTGCGCGATCAATTGGCACGTCATATTTCGAAATTGACCCAGGACGTCAAGCTTTCCCTCACCACTTTCACACCGCCAACGAAGAAGCAATGTTTATCATCCATGGCCGCGGCCATGTGCGCATTGGAGGTGAGGAAATTGAAGTCCGTTCCGGCGACTACATCGCATTCCCAGTCGGCCCGGAGTGTGCTCACTCCATCCGCAATAGTTCTGACGAAGTTTTAAAGATACTTTGCATGTCAACGCTCCATCCAGTCGAGATTGTAGGCTATCCCGATTCCAAAAAAACCGCTGCATTCGCCATATCCGACGCATCTAAGGGATTATTAGGAGGGACAGCTCCCTGGGTAAGGCTTCTGGTTCGGGATCAACCATCTGTTGACTACTACGACGGTGAGCTATAGCGAATTCAGAGCCAAAGGTTCACAGAATTAGAATACGTTTGTATACGGAAAATCTCGCTGCGGAATTGCACTGGCCAACGTGAATGCCGATAATCATGGCACGGGTATCAGGACGACCAACAAGGAGATTTTCAATGACAAAGAGTTTCTTATGTTTACTATTTGTAGGCATCACAGCTTGTGGCCAATACCACCAAGCGCTACAGGAATTGAAACAAAAGCCATCCAACTCGACACCGGAGACCGCTAAAGATCCTCTGGTGGAACTAACAGCACAAGTCTTATCAGGTACCGTGTTCACGGCCTATGATGGTAGAACGCCACGTCGCTTTCGAATCTCTCCCGTCAGCTATCTTTGGGGTTGTCCAGTGACCGATTGCGCTTACGCTGAGAACGAAAAAGCGTTTCTGCCAGAAAATCGTCATTCCGAGAATAGGCGCGCCTGCTATGCACAACAATATGGACAACCTGTCGTCAGCGTAATCGTCTACGAAGGAGAACACTGCCCTCGCGACTCTGATTCATGCGGATCTAATCCCAATCGGGAAGTTCTCTGCACGGTCCCATACGATGCCGTTCCAGAAGCCTCATGACGCACCCTGAGATTCAATCTCGTTTTTCCAACCTCTCTGAGAGGCGCCCCGATGGGGCGCTTAAGTCCAATTGACAAGCGGTTTCAAAGAAGAATATAAATCCCTACGACCTTCTCAGGTAACCGCGATGTCTACTGTTCTCTTGTTCAAGTTCTGAGGTAATTTTTGCTATTCAGCTCGCCTGAGTTTTTTGCCTTTTTTGTGCTCTTTGTGATTTTCATAAAGTTATGCCCCGCGCAATGGAGTCTGGGGCTTGTAATCTTAGGAAGCATGCTCTTCTACGCCTATTGGAGACCAATCTATGCACTGCTTCCCATTGTGCTCATTTTCGTAGCGTTTGGCTTGACATCTTGGATCTACAAGTCTGCCCCCGATCGGCGTCGAAAACGGATGATCGTATCCGTCTCGGTATTGCTTTTTCCGCTTGCCTTCTACAAGTATGCCTTCTTTTTTTGCACAAGTTTCGTCACCCCTTTCGTTCAATACTCGAGCTGGGTTGGCGCGCTTAGACAACCTTTGCCGCTCGGTATTTCGTTTATCACCTTTACGTTAATCTCTTATTTGGTTGATGTCGGCACCCGACGCAGCGCCACCGTGAATTCGATCAAACCTCTATGGGCCAGTATTGTCTATTTTCCCCATCTCATTGCGGGCCCTATCGTAAGACCTAGCCTTTTGATGCCTCAATTCAAAACGCCGCTAAAAGACAAGATGCGTCGCGCAAAGTGGGTATACGGATTCTCGCTTTTCAGTCTTGGGTTGCTAAAAAAGCTAGCTATCGCTGATCAGATTGCTGGTCCTGTCAATGCGATCTATGAGATTCAGTCACTAGGAGGACCCGTGTCGAGCTTGGAAGCGTCGCTCGCCATTTTGGGCTTTTCCGTGCAGATTTATTGCGATTTTAGCGGCTATACGGATATGGCCCTTGGAATAAGTTCCATCCTGGGTATTCAACTCCCTCAAAACTTCGTAGTGCCTTACGGATCGGCATCCATTATCGATTTCTGGCGCAGGTGGCATATCACGCTGTCCTCCTGGCTACGAGACTATCTTTACATTCCTCTTGGAGGCAACGCTAGGGGTCACACCAGCAAAAAAATGCGCAACCTAATGCTAACTATGATTTTAGGCGGACTCTGGCACGGTGCAAATTGGACCTTCGTGATATGGGGAACGATTCATGGCGCTGCCTTGTGCCTCGTGCACAGAATGCGGCACATTAGGAGAAGCGGCCTACCTAAGGCCATCAATATCGCCTGCACTTTCTTGTTCGTAACCATCGCATGGGTATTTTTTCGTGCGCCGAGTTTAGAAGTAGCCTGTCAGATGCTATTCAACCTTATTTGGGGAGGCATTGGCGACTACACAAAGTTCGCGCGAGATCACGCATACAGCCTGATTCTTATATTGGTTTTTCTACTCACCCATCGGTTCGATCGCCACTCCATTGTGCGCTATAGCGTTCGCAAAATGCCACGCGCCATGATTCTTGGACTTGCGGCTATCGCTTGGATGATTGCCATAGGAGTCAGCTTAGGTCACTCTGCAGATTTTATTTACTTTGAATTCTAAGAGTCTCAAAACAGTGTGTAAACAAACGGTGCTACAACGGTACCCTGCGCAACGATGAGGATACCTACAAAAAACACGATCACCAAGATAAGCGGGAGCAACCAAAAGCTCTTACGCACTTTCATGAAATCCCAAAGGTCAGACAAAATATCGACTTTCATACGAATCTAGCCTCTTCTATAAATTCATCCCTGGGTCTTCCTGAAGGCTACAGAAAGTACCATCCGCACAATTTTACAAGAAATAATAGGGGTGTGAAAGTCTTTTACTTTTCTTTTCGGTAAAAATGTGCTCGAATCATTCCAGCTCTATCAGCACTGCAAAGTGAGTTTTGACACGGTTTGCACCGATCCTAGCACGCTGGGTAGAGGTCTTCTCAGGTCACACTGCTGCTGATCGCTCAAACCCGATAGACGAGGGAGGTCTCGCGATGCATCAAGATCCTGCTGTCCTTCATTACACCAATTTAGAGACGTATCAGGGAGGTGAGAGCCCCTACAAGATTGCGACAATTTATCTCAATCGCCCAGCGCAGGCCAACGCGTTTGACGGGGAGATGT
The DNA here is from genome assembly GCA_964582405.1 of uncultured Oligoflexales bacterium. Classification (GTDB taxonomy): domain Bacteria; phylum Bdellovibrionota_B; class Oligoflexia; order Oligoflexales; family Oligoflexaceae; genus CAZOSN01. The sequence continues at coordinate 16,479 of CAZOSN010000017.1, forward strand.
TGACCAGCATTAAGGAGAAGCTCGATACAATCAAGGGAGACAAACGGGTTCGTCTTGTTTTATTTCAGGGAACTGGAACCCATTTTTCGGGGGGCGCCGATCTTCACTGGATGCTAAATGCAGCCGAGCGCAGCTACGAGCACAACCTAGTTGAAGCCAGCAAACTCACCGATATGCTCGAAACGCTTTCAGAACTTGACGTTCCTACGATCGCGATGGTGAAAGGGGCCGCAATCGGCGGGGCGGTGGGGATTGTCGCCTGCTGTGATTTCGCGATCGCCGCTGAATCAGCAACCTTTTCGCTCAATGAAGCGCAACTTGGACTGATTCCCGCGGTTGTTCTCCCTTATGTCAATCGAAAAACAAGCTGTGGACAATTAAGACGGCATGTCTTGGGCGGCAAGGCATTTGGAGCGCAGGACGCCAAAGATTTTGGACTTGTACAGGTTGTCACTAAATGCCGTGATCTAGAGTCGGTCGTACGCAGTGAGATCAATCAACTTTTGCAAGCAAGCCCCGAAGCGCAAGGTTCCTATAAGCGCCTTCAAAAGTATCTTTCAAACAATAGCTACCAGCAAGGCCCCTACACCGCTGCCGCCATAGCAATAGCCCGTGCCAGCGATTTCGGGCAGTCGGGATTGCGCTGCTTCCTTCAAAACGAACCGGCCCCATGGGTTTGTCGCTTGCCTGATCAGGCACAAGTGATTATAGGATAGCAGGGTCGCGAGCGTAAAAGCACGCGCGGCATGACCTGTAGAGAGAAACGACGAAGGATCATCTCCAGGCATGCAAGTTTTTTTCAGCGTATTACTGAAGGAAGTCCCTCCTCACTTCGTTCGTTCGAGACAGGTCGCTGGCCCGAAACGGAGTTCGTGCAGCGACTAGCCATTGGAGTAAAGTTGGATCCCACAAAATTATTAAGTATTTTTATCGGGTTGCGACTCCTGCAGCATCTGCTCGAGCGGGGGTTGGCATACAAAAACAAAGAGTGGTTCCGCGAGCCCTCCCGTCAGGAGGAAGCCAAAGCTGCTCTTAACATGTCCGACGAAGAGATGACCAAGGCACTAGCCTACTCATTCGATAAATACCAATTTAGTCGGCTGTCTAGTTGGATTCAGCTCTCCGTGTCGCTCGCTTTTCTCGGATGTGGTGGACTTGGATTGGTCGAATCCCTTGCGCTTGGCTGGGCTAGCGATCCAATCATAGTCGGTTTGTGTTTTGTCGGCATCCTGGGCTTCCTTTCAGGCTTAGTTGATCTGCCATTTGATTATTACAGCACGTTTGTCATAGAAGCGCGGCATGGCTTCAACAAGCAAACTCTCAAGGGATTTATCATCGACCGCATCAAAGGTGTCGCTATTGGGGTAGTTCTCGGCGGCGCCATGCTTGCTGCATTATTGTTTGTGATGGAACATTTACCCCATTGGTGGTTGTGGGCCTGGTTCCTAATTTTTGGAATCAACCTCATTATTGCCTGGATTTACCCGACGCTGCTTGCACCATTGTTTAACAAATTTGAGCCTCTCAGCGACGGCGACCTCAAAACCAAACTACTGGCGCTTGCCGAAAAGGTCGATTTCAATGCCGACAGCATTTCGGTCATGAATGCCTCGATCCGCTCGACCCATGGAAACGCTTATTTTACCGGAGTGTTTGGCAAGAAGAAGATCGTGCTTTTTGATACTTTGGTGGAGGCCATGAACCCCGATGAAATCTGTGCCGTACTCGCTCATGAGCTTGGACACTTCAAACTCAATCATATCCGGATGACTCTGGTGCGTGCGTTTTTTGTCACGGGTTTTATGTTTTATCTCCTCCATCTATGCCTTCCTCTTGAGCAGTTTTATCAATCCTTTGGACTCAGGGGAGTTTCAAACTACGGGGCACTCTCTGTATTTCCCTTATGGTTTGGGATCGCGAGCTTTCTTTTACAACCCGTGACCACCTGGCTTTCCCGCCGCAATGAGTTTGCGGCCGACGCGTTTGCCTTGAAACACATCTCTGACCCCCGCAAACTAGGGGACGCATTGCTCAAGCTTCGTGAGAAGAGCAGCGCTATGCCGCTAAGCCATCCCCTTTACTCCACGGTCTATCATTCTCATCCACCATTGCTTGAGAGATTGAAAGCAATGCGATACATATAGATGTATGGTAGATGAAAAATGCTAGGGCAAGGGTGTATCATGTCTCAGTTAACGGCCAAGCAGGAGAAGGTTTTAACCTTCATTCGCGATAGCGCAGAGCGTCAGGGAGCAGCTCCGACTCTGCGCGAACTGTGCCTCTATATGGGCTACAAATCGATAGGATCCGCCCAAGATGTGGTCGCAGCACTTCGCAAGAAAGGTTTTCTCAAACCTCAGGATAGCCAACGTGCCCGCGCACTATTGGTCACCGACCTTGGTCGAGATTATGGCCGCGCCGACTGGGACGACGGCGATGAGAATACCCTTGTGGTTCCCTGCCTCGGCCAGGTTCCAGCGGGCAACCCGCTGGAAGCTATTGGCGAACGCATTGGAGTTTTGAGATTGTCGCGGTCGATGATCCCCCGCAAACAACCCAAGAATCTTTATGCCCTACAGGCCAAGGGCCTTAGCATGGTCGATGCCGGAATTCTGGACGGAGATTGGCTTGTCGTCGAAAGCGTGGATGAGGCGGACCCAGGCGATATCGTGGTCGCCAGCCTTGATGGTGAATCGACCGTAAAACGCCTGGTCAAGGATCGCCATAAGGGATGGGGCCTTATGCCCGAGAATAGTGCTTTTGCGCCTATTTATGCTCGGGATGTGATGTTTAAGGTGATCGGCAGGGTCATTGCCCTGCAGCGCTCACTTATTCGGAATCGTTAGGAGATCAAGGATGGGTCATGCGGAGGCAAGGTTTCGCGCACTCCAGGTCGCAATTTTAACCGTATCGGATTCAAGGACATTGGCGACCGATACCTCTGGCCAGTATTTGGCTGACGCGGTTACTTCCGCAGGCCATCGGGTGGTTGAGCGAAAGCTCATCCCAGATCACCGCTTTCAGCTTAGGGCCGTGGTTTCACAGTGGATTTTCGATGAAAGTGTCGAAATTATCTTAGTAACAGGCGGCACAGGCATCACAGGCCGCGACGGAACCCCTGAAGCAATTTCACCGCTGCTCGAGAAATCGATTGAAGGTTTTGGCGAGTTGTTTCGGCACCTTTCTTTGAAAGATATCGGGGCCGCAACGCTCCAGTCTCGAGCCCTGGCTGGGACTGCCAATGGCACAATAATTTTCTGCATGCCAGGTTCCACGCACGCTTGCCAAACAGCCTGGGACGGAATTCTCGCGAGCCAGCTCGATGCTCGAACCAAGCCTTGCAATCTCGTGGCCTTGCTGCCTCGCCTCCGCGAATATTGACAATACTGCGAGATTAGCGGTTGATACCTCACTGCGCGTGGATTTCGTCTTCTTTGAAAGATTTCTGCAGATGATGCGGCAAATCTTTCTTGAGATCGACTCCCACAACTTTTGAAACGCCGCCTTCCTGCATCGTAACGCCATAAAGTTGGTCGAGGACTTCCATGGTCCTTCTGTTGTGAGTGATCACAATGAACTGAAATCTTTCTGACAGATGTTCGAGAACCGCATTGTAACGCCCGACATTGGCTTCATCCAACGGAGCATCGACTTCATCGAGGAAGCAAAACGGAGTTGGCTTGGTTTTAAGCAGTGCGAAGATCAATGAAATCGCGGTCAAAGCTTTTTCACCTCCAGAGAATAGCATCATTGAACGCTGCTTTTTCCCGGGCAATCGCACCAGAATATCGACACCTCCATTTAACGGATCATTTTCGTCGGTCAGATGCAATCTGGCATCCCCACCTGGAAACAATACCGGAAACAAATCGGCGAAATTCTGATTTATCACATCAAAAGTCGTAATAAACCTATCGCGGGCCGATTCTTCGATTTCGGAGATGGCCTCGGCAAGCAGGTTGATACTACCGATTATTTCTGCCTTTTGTTCTTGTATAAAATCGCTGCGAACTTTCAGTTTGTCAAACTCTTCGATAGCCATCATGTTAATCGCACCAAGCCCGTCGAGTTCGGAGCGCATTTTTTGGATAATCTTAGCGGAACTAGCCGAGTCAAACTTGGGATCAAAGGTGAACACGTAGCTTTCGATATTGAGCTGATAGCGATCCCTCGCACTACTTTCGATCCCATCGAGCGCAATCTTTAATCGCTCTTGTTCGAGCGACTTGGTTGATTTTTGTTTAATTAGTTTACCATGGGAGTTCCGGCATTCTTTTAGCTTTTCTTCGCTGGCTCTGATTTGTTCAAGGAGAACCGTATTGTGCGCTCTTCGTACCTTAAGTGCCTCCTCGAGTTGCTCGCGTTCAAGAATTTTCGAATGTATCTCCTCCGCAATTGTCTTTTCTTCGCCCTTGGCCTCCGCTACTGCCTCGAGCAACCTCGACTTTTCAGATTTTCTTCTGTTAAACGACTCTTCCATCATCGCGATTTGCTTGTCGAATTGAAGCAATATCTCGGCCTTCGCCGAAAGTTGTGCTTGGATCCGGTTAAGTTCGCTTTGCTTCGCCTCGAATATTCTCCGCACTTCATCTGCTTCGCTAATAATGTCGCTCGATTCGTCACTCAATCCCGACGCTTCATCGCTTAATTCTTTGCGTTCGAGGCCGAGAGAAACCCGGGCTTCACCGAGGCTGTCGATTTCTCGTGTGAACATCTCCACTGATTTTTGATGATGCTGCAAAGAATTTTTTACGTCATTGAGCATCCGCTGTTTGTACTCGAAATCCTGCTTCGCTACCTGCAATTCGCGGATTTTCGCGAGCAAATCCTTATTCTGCTCATTCATCCTTTGCTCAAGTTCGGATAATTCCTCGCCATATGCAGTTTGATTGGACTCTAATTCGTTGACCGAATCGCTAAGATCCAAGACCCTAACTTCAAGTTCTTCTGAACTTTGTGCAAGGCGGGCGATCTCTGCCTGCCGTGAAAGGGCTCCTTTGTGGCTCTTGCTTTCGATCACCAGATCGGCCTGTGATGAGATCACGAGGCCGGAATCTAGAAACACTACCATTCCTTGCGGAAACCCACTAAGCAACTCCTGATCAAACCGACCGGAATCATTTAAATAGTATAGACGTTCAAGCAGTGGAGTCGCGTACTCATAGCCGGCATTTACGGTAATAAAATGCATCAGGGGAGTCAGCCCCATCCGCTTTGCGAACGAAAAAAAATCGCCTTTCGCTCCGTCTACAATCGACAAGGGTAGGCGCGGCAATTTCAGCTGGCTTGCCAGGGCGCCGACTGATTTAGCGATCCCCGCGTCTCGAAGCAGCAGCCGCTCGCTCCACGCATCAAAAGCTGCAACCAAAGATGGGTGAAGTGAATCCTGATCTTTGAGTTGAATCGCATCGGTCAAAATGCACAATATACCGTCCGCGGTCTTAGAATCCTCGGCTACCAACTTTTCATAAGCTTCTTTTACGTGAGCCTGGCTAGCTAAAATTTCTTCTAGGGATTGCTTGCGGGTTGTCGAGGAAACCAGGGCTTCCCTGGCCTCCGTCAGAAGCTTGCGAGCCTGTTGGATCTCTTGACCATTGCGTTTGAGCGCAAGATCAAGTTCGGTTTTTTGGTGGACCTCTCCATCAAGGCTGCCCTGAAATATCTGCACGTCAGCTTCTGCTTCTCCAATTTTCTCTTGCGCCATGCGGCATTCAGACTCAAAAAATCTGACTTTTTCTTCGAAAGCAACCACCTCTGACCGTGATCGCTTGCGATCGCGCTCCATGGCTTCACTGCGCAATGCATTGCTTTCGAGAAGGAGCTCTAAGTTTTTGATGTCACCCTTGAGTTGGTCTTCCTTACTGCGAAAAACCATGGCCGACTCTTCTTTTTGCTCCATATCAAGCCGGAGCGACTCCAATTCATCGGTAAGGGACGTTTTTTGATCGGCTATTAAATCGATTGCTCGCTCGGCTTCGGACTTTTCACGTTCGATTTTTTCGATATTGGCCTGATCTTGTTCAAACGCCCCTTCCAGTTCCTCGAGCCTTCGCTCTGAATCCTCGATCTTAACGAAGACCGCGGTGATACGACTTTCGGCTCGGGCGATTATTTCTCGGACATTGGAGACCTGTTCGCGGAGTTCGTCGAGTTCGGGGTCGGCCTCCTGAAGTTTAACCTGGAGATTTACGACTTCGGCTTCTAGACTTGCGGTTTCGGCTAGGAGCTTTGCCTCTTGGTCGTCACTAAAAGTCATTGAACTATCGAGCTCGGTGATCTTCTGCTTAAATTCATGAAAATTGTGTGCGAGCAGATTGAGGTCGAGGAGGCGAATTTTCTCGTTGAGGTCTTGATACTGCTTTGCTTTGGTAACCTGCCCTTCCAAGGTTTTGAGCTGACGCTCCAGCTCCACTACTATATCATCAAGACGCGACAAATTTTCCTGAGTCGCAAATAGTTTTTTTTCGGCAGCTTCTTTGCGCGATTTGTAGACCACAGTCCCCGCCGCCTCTTCGAGAATAAGGCGAACATCATCTGGTTTTGAGTTTAAGATCCGATCGACCTGTCCTTGTTGGATCATCGAGTAGCTGCGACCACCAAGACCCGTCAAACTAAAGAAGCCGACAATATCCTTTAGACGGCAAGGCTTCCGATTTATAAAATATTCGCGCTGCCCGTCGATAAATAGCCGACGGGTAAGTGAAATCTCGGTGTCGTTGCGATATTCTGGAGGACAGATATCACTATATTCTGAGTTGTCAAAAACAAGTGTAACTTCTGCCATACCCAACGGCTTACGCTTATCCGACCCAGCAAATATGATGTCTGTAGCGACGCTACCGCGCAAATGCTTGACGCTCTGCTCGCCCATTACCCACCGGACGGCATCAATAACGTTGCTTTTGCCGGACCCATTGGGTCCCACAATACCCGTTATCCCGTCGTCGAAGTTGAGCACGACTTTGTCCGCAAAAGACTTAAAGCCGACGACGATGAGCTTTTTTAGTTTCATTCGAAGCCGGTTCCACTATTGATTCGTTTATCGATGGAAATACTTACTCCGGGGACCACATCCATAAGAAAGATTGCATGACCATAGAATGCCAAAGATACCGCCTTGCCACGGCTATTTGCAGCAATCGCAAAAAAAGAGTCCATGTGATCGGTTGAAGAGATTTCTTTGAGACTTTTGTTGTCGCCAAGAACTTTGGATGCAACAGAGAAGCGTCGCCGGTCAGCATTCCAGTAGACCAAATCCCGGAAATGATTAACGAGCAGGGTTTCTTGCCCTTTTATGGTTTTGATAAGAAAGTCACCAGGATAGTGAAGGTAGTCAACCTCACCGTTGTAGCCGTAGACCCGCTCAAAGGTCATGACTTTTTCAGTAAAGGGGATACAGGCATTGCGTTGAAATCTAAAACCAGGATCGCAGACCCCACTGTTCGCGGGCTTGGTTTTGAGATCGCCGATTATGGTCACGCGAATCACGTTGTTCGCTGATCCGCTTTGACCGCGATGGGAAACATAAAACGAGTCCGGATTGTCTGGATCTGGTTGAGCCGCCCAGAAGTTGGTGCGGTAGTCTTTGTAGTCGCGAGAGCGAACATCATCGACGCTATCCGGAGTACCATCGGCATCGGTGAGGCTAAAGTAGATATAGCGAGATTCCCAAAGAGCCGTGTCGTCGCCAACACTATTGATATAGCGATAGGGGAACTCTAGCGCCTTTTCCGCCCCAATATCGTAGACGATAAACTGATATCGATAACTTGAATTCAAAATGCGACGCTGGCGTTTGGTGTTTTCGAAGTCATCAGGCACCTCGTTGGGCGCTTCGCTTTCCACCGAATCAGGATCAGGAGTATAAGTTTTTATATCCACTGCATTAATTTTGTCTTGAGCACTATTCTGATTCCTGAGCACCGTCGGAAAAGCGATGAGCCTCTGATTAACCTCATCGATGAACATGGCCTTGCGCGTTGTTCCGTAGCTTCGGACTCTTCGGATGCTTAGGTCGGAAAAAGAACCCAAATATAAATCACCGTTGATACAGGCTACAAAAAAGTACTCATATTGTGGCCGGAACACTGTGCTAATGGGAGAACACTCGATTTGCCAAGTCATTTTGGGGGTCGGATTTGCCGGATCGGTGAGATCGTAGTAGACAACCGAGGCATTTGGTTCACCGTTTTGGCGGTCAAACGTCGCCATCATCCGCTGGCCTTCGACTTCGAGGGAACGCCCAAGACGGGGGGTTTGCGTAGCCGCGACCTTTTGGCCCGATTCTTTGAGAACCAATATAGAGCCAGTTTTGTAGAGCCACTCAAAATCAGAGTTGAGCACGTAAAAATAATTGCCGTCAGCGCTAGATGCCACTGCCGTCGGGCCGGCAACATCGCCGTTTATAGCTTTGAATTCATCGACTGGCTGACATCCCGCTGCGTTTAGGCAGAGGCCCAGAATAGCCCACAAGAAATGACGTGGTAGTGACATGACGATGTTTGATCTCATGGAATCGGGCTCCCGGTCCTTTGTCAAGAAATACCCGGTATTCTGTCATCGAACGACAAGCGAGATCAATCCTATTTTTCTCTGTTCTTCTGAGATCTACTTAGCTATAACCAGGCTCGTCTCCAGCGAAAGGCCATTCTTTTATAGCTTTTCTTATGTTTAGGCGTCCACTCAATTAGCGACGAGAGGCACTATGTCAGTCAACCGAGCCTTCATTTTGGGTAATCTAGGTCAGGATCCCGAACTCAAATACACTCCAAACGGCACCCCCGTGTGCTCATTTAGCATTGCGACAACAGAAGTTCGCAATGACCGCGAGGGTAACCGCCAAGAATCGACCGAATGGCATCGTATTGTCGTGTGGAACAAGCAAGCCGAAAATTGCGCCAAATATTTAAGCAAAGGCAGGACGGTATTTATCGAAGGTCGCATTCAAACACGCTCATGGGATGACAAGACCAGCGGGCAAAAACGCTACACCACCGAAATTGTTGCACACAGTGTGCAGTTTATTGGTAGCGGAAGCGGCCAGCCGCGCGACCCGCAAGGCAGCAATCAAGATGTCCCGGATTATAGCCGCGAGGGATCGTCAGGCGTGAGTGGCGCAATGGCCCGTCCTTCGTATGGCAACGATATCCCGAGTCTAGATGATATTCCGTTCTAAAAAACACCTCAGAGTTTTTTAGAACGGAATATCTGGGATACAGCAGCAAGCCTGCTATACTCCCGCTGGTTGAATTTGTTACCTTACGTGCTCGACCAGCTCAATCAGAAGTCCCCCCGTGGATTTGGGGTGAATGAAAGCGATTCTAGTCCGGCAGACTCCTATTTTGGGGGTCTCGTTGATCAGCATGATTCCCTTCGCCTTCAATTCGGCTAGCGCCTCGTCGAGGTTGTCCACGTCGATCGCGAGATGATGGATGCCACTGCCCTTGGTTGCGAGAAATTGCGCGATAGGGCCATCTTTTCCAGCCTGATTCTCCAGTATTTCGAGCAGGTATTGATTCTGCGGCGTACCTCCCGAATGCGAATTGAAGATCGTGGTTTCGGTGGACTGTTCAGCGACAAGTTCGGCACCCTGATTAGGTAGCCCAAGGATTTCCTCAAGAAACCACTTTGCCTTAGCTGGATCTTTGGGCGCCAGACCAACATGATTGATACCGAGAACTTTCATAGGACCTCCCAAGGGTCAAAAAGGGCCCTACCCAGCCCTACTGTGTTAAGCCGAACTCTATCTGACTATCATAGAGGAGGACTTATACAAGATCATCTTGTATAAACAGATGAGAAATACTAGAACTGTCGGGGACGCTATAGCCCCCCTTCAGGAGTAATTTATGCAAGAAGTTTCGGGAATTTGGACTGCGCTTGCCACACCTTTCCTCGCTGACGGCGAGATCGACTGGTCGGCATACGGCAAGCTCTTAAAACTTCAGCACGAAGGACGTGTTGCGGGTGTTGTGGTTTTTGGCACCACAGGCGAGGCTCCGACGCTCACTCAGGACGAAAAAATCAAATTGATACAAACGGCGCGGGAGTCGCTTCCCAAGTCGATCAGGGTCATGGCAGGTACAGGCACCAGTGACACTCGCTCTACTTTGGCCGTGAACAAGCTCGCGGCCACGGCCGGTGCGGACTCGCTGCTTGTGGTAACACCACCTTACAACAAACCGTCACAAGCGGGGTTAGTGAATCATTTTCAGACTCTGGCGGCGGCCACAAACTTGCCAATCTGCCTCTATCATGTTCCTGGGCGGACTGGTCAGCATCTGACGATCGAGGCTATGGTGCGCCTTGGCCAGATAAAGGGTGTAGTGGCTATAAAAGAAGCCAGTGGAAATTTAACATTGTTTAGCAAGGTTAAGCAGTATGCGACTGGGTTTGACACGGTCTTGTCTGGCGACGACCCGACTTTTCTAGCTTCCCTTGCGGTGGGAGGGGATGGCATCATATCGGTCGTATCAAATATCTATCCGGGCGCACTTGTAGCGATGGGAGAGTCATTTAAAAACGGTGATGTGCGGCGCGCCTGGGCGATCCATCAAGCCCTCGAACCAACCATCGATGCTCTTTTCCTTGAATCAAATCCTGGCCCTCTCAAATTTGCGTTGGCCTGCAAAGGGATAGCCGCCAATATCGTGCGCGAGCCTCTGGCTCCGATCGAGCCTAAGACGGAAGAAATTTTGACCAAGGCGCTTTCGATGACTGACATGGCACTTGAACGATTGGAATTAGCCTAATGGTCACTGAGCAGCCGCTTCGCCTATGGATCAATGGGATTTCCGGAAAAATGGGCAAAGAGCTTTTCGCGCTGTGCACGTCCAACCCACAGTATGTCGTGGTCGGCTGCACGGATAGTAAGGGCAACTATCTTTTTAAAAATAACGCTCTTCAAGCCTGTGACTCAGACCATTCTTTCTTGTCCGAATCAATCGACATCATCCTCGATTTTTCTTCAGTAGCCTCCAATGCTAAGCTTCTTACCGCCTTGAGTCGAGCTAGATTGGAAAAACCACCGCACGTGCTAATCGCGACCACGGGGCTTACTCAAAAAACCTTACGGGAATGGCGTGCGTTAGCGACTGCAACACCGATCCTTGAGGCCCCAAACACGAGCCTCGGTGTACTTGTAACTCTACACATGGCTCAGCAAATCGCCAAAATCCTTCGACCCCAAGGCTTTGATATTGAAATCATCGAGTCCCACCATCGTGCCAAAGCTGATAGCCCTAGCGGCACCGCCAAGCTCCTTGCTGATTCGTTAGCAAACCAGGAGCAACTTTGCCCTCAGTATGGCCGCCAGGGGCCGCGTCGCCCGAGCGAAATAGGAATCGCTTCGGTACGCGGCGGTGCAGTCTTAGGTGACCATGAGATTCGGTTTTTAGGAGATCTCGAAGAGGTGACGATTTCACACCGCGCACTATCGCGTCAGCTATTTGCTAAGGGTGCCCTAGCCCTAACTAAGTGGCTGGCGCAGGCCCAAATTGGATTTCATCGGGTTCAGGATCTTAAGCTCGACGAATTGGTGCTATAATGGACTTCTAGTGGGCTGTCAGGGCTGATTTTGGGTGTTGGCAGCCTACTAGGATGTTTCATCCACGACGAGGCCACTATGATTTTCACAAAACGATGCTTGATGAATGCTTGTGTTGCGAAAATTTCCTTCCTCATTCCAGCAGCTTGTCTCGCCGTATCGCAACCCGCAAACGACACGCTCTTTTACCCTCTCAAGGGCTCCGTCAACCAATCAGTTATGTTTGTGCGCCTCAGCGACGGCAAGGTCCTCTACGAACACGACGCCAAAGCCTCGCTCATCCCTGCCTCGATCGCTAAACTTGCTACCGCTGCGGCAAGCCTGCATTTTTTGTCGCCGCACTATGCTTATCAGACTCGATTCTATATTACAGGCGACCGCAAAGCTCAGCAGGTCAATGGTGATTTAGTCATCGAGGCCAGCGGCGACCCCTTACTCATAAGCGAAAAAATGTGGCAAGTCGCTGCCGATATCCGGCACATGGGAATTCGCACGATCACCGGTGATATCGTGATCGATGATTCCATATTTGATTCTGAAATCCGAGATACTTCGCGCAAGGATTTTGAAAACTTCTCGGTAAACGCCTACGATGCGCCTCTATCCGCATTTGCGATCAATTTCAATACGTTCGCGATAGCATTGGCTCCAGCCGAAAGCTCTGGAAAAAAAGCCTACGCTGAACTTGATCCTTACCCACTGCGGGGCTTGAGCGTCGATAATCGTCTCGTTACAAGCTCCAATGATCGGGGAGGATCGTTTCGCGTTTCGCGCAAAACCGACAAAAACTCTGGAACGAGCATGGTGGTTTCCGGCGATATCGCACTGGATGACCCACTTCAAAAAGTCTACCGATCTGTTGGTGACCCGATTCGAGCGTCAGGCGAGCAAGTACGAGCCTTTCTGAATAAAGAAGGTGTAATAATCCAAGGTCAAGTTCATCGAGGCAGTGTCCCTAAAAACGCTAAGCTACTCACAACCCTCGAAGGGTACCCGTTAAGTCGTATCATCGAAAGCCTCAACAAATACTCCAACAATTATATCGCCGACATGCTGATCAAAAAGTTAGCGCTCAAGGCCGGCGCCAAGCAAGGCAATCTTGCCGACGGACTTAAACTCGTTCGGCAGTTTCTGGAAAAAGACGTCGGCCTTTCGGATGAGTTTCAAATGTTCAACGGCTCGGGTCTGGATACCCGCAGCAGGTTCAGCGCAGCTCAGATGACCAAACTTTTGGCCTACATGGAAAAGCACTTTGATTTATTCCCTGAATACCTGAATAGCCTTCCTGCAGCTGGATCTGACGGCACACTCAAACGTCGCCTTGGTTCCAAAACCGATGCGCTGCAGGGAATCGTCCGGGCGAAAACCGGAACGCTTACTTCTCCGGTGTCGGTTGCAAGTCTTGCCGGATATATCAGGCATCCCAAGCATGGTCTAGTCGCCTTTGCAGTCATTGATAATGGCGTTCCTGGCCAACCGCAGCCTCATCTTGCAGACCTGAGAGACCGCCAGGATAAGGGTCTTGAAAAATTTTTGAGTCAGTTCTAGGAATGCTGAAATTTAGGGCGTCTTGACCTTATGGGTTCCTTGTTTCTTCGTTTAACAGAGACAAAAAGCACCTAGGAAGGTGGAAAATCAAAACGTCAACTCACCTTAGCACAACCTCCGAGGGAGAAATCGCGATGCCGAGTCCTGCTCTGGAATACCATGCCAAAGCCCCAGCGGGCAAAATAGAAACTGCGCTCAAAAAGCCTCTCGATACTCAAGAGGATCTGACCTTGGCGTATTCGCCTGGTGTCGCCGAGCCTTGCCTTGCCATCGTCGAAAAACCAGAGTCAGCTTTCGACTACACCGGCAAAGGCAATCTTGTGGGCGTCATTTCCAACGGCACGGCCGTTTTAGGCCTCGGAAATATAGGTCCCTTGGCGGCTAAGCCGGTCATGGAAGGCAAGGCGATGCTATTCAAAAAATTCGCCGATATCGA
>CAZOSN010000017.1:30017-40392 GCA_964582405.1 uncultured Oligoflexales bacterium
TTTGACATCGAGGTCGCAGCAGCAAACCCCGATGAGTTCATCAACGTCGTCAAGGCATTGGAACCTACGTTTGGTGGAATCAATCTCGAAGACATCAAGGCTCCAGAATGTTTCTATATCGAAGAGAAATTGCGGTCACTCATGAAAATTCCGGTTTTTCATGATGACCAACATGGTACGGCAATCATCGCGGCAGCAGCTTTTATTAATGCCCTCGAGCTTACAGGACGAAAGATTCACGAAACTAGAGTGGTTTTTTCTGGTGCTGGGGCAGCGGCTATCGCTTGTGCCAAACTTTTTTTGGACCTAGGGATGAAACGTGCAAACCTTACGCTGGTTGATAGTGCTGGGGTGATTTTCAAAGGACGCACCGACAACATGAATCAATACAAGGAGCGCTTCGCTCTTGATACCAGACACCGGACTCTTGAAGATGCCATTAAGGGTGCCGATGCTTTCGTCGGCGTTAGCAGCAAAGGCTTACTGACTCCTGCAATGGTTGCGACTATGGCCAGGGATCCGATTATCTTTGCATTAGCAAACCCCGATCCCGAAATCCTGCCGACCGTGGCGCTGGCTGTGAGGCCCGATGCGATTGTCGCTACGGGGCGATCTGATTTTCCCAATCAGGTCAACAATGTGCTTGGATTTCCATTCATATTTAGAGGTGCGCTCGACGTGATGGCAACAACAATTAATGAGGAGATGAAAGTAGCAGCGGTTCATGCCATTGCAAACCTGGCAAAACAGGATGTTCCCGAAGAGGTCCAAAGAATTTACAAGAAATCCGATGCGTTAAGCTTTGGCCGGGACTATCTCATACCTAAGCCGGTCGATACCCGCGTGCTATTGCATGTAGCACCTGCTGTTGCTAAGGCAGCCATGGATACTGAGGTTGCCCGCAAAAAGATAGACATGACAACTTACATTGAGCATCTCGAAAAAATCCTTGGGCCGACGAAACAGATCCTAAGGACAATCAAAAAAGACCTCCAAACTATCTCAGTGGCCCAAAAACGTAAACCGCGAATACTATTCCCCCATGGTCACGACCCACGGATCATAAAAGCCGCAGCTCAGCTTATATCAGAAGGGGAACTTGACCTGACGCTGCTTGGACCCTTGGACCAGATCAGGAAGCAGGCCGAAAGCTTAGGCCTACTGGAGCAACTAAGCAAGCTGACATTAATCGATCCTTTGAATGATGAGCATTTTGCAGACTATGGCGAGCAACTATTTAATTTACGGAAGCGTAAAGGCCTAGCCAAGTCAGTCGCACAGCAGTTTCTGCGCAAGAACAACTATTTTGGCTCGCTCATGCTGCTCAATGGTCGAGCTGATGGGATGGTGACAGGTTTGATCGAACCATATCCGGATGCCGTGAAACCCGCGCTCGAAGTAATCGGGATCGATTCGGGTCGGACGCTTGCCGGAATAAAAGTAGTTATGTTTAAAAACGATCTATATTTCTTTGCCGACTGCACCATCCATATCGAACCTGCAGCCGAAGTGTTGGCGGAGATCGCAATTCGAACCGTCGAGGTCGCTCGCTATTTCACGAAAGAGCCTATTCGCACGGCGCTGCTTTCGTTTTCGAGCTTTGGCTCCAACAGACATCCCAAAGCCCTTGAGATGGCTAGAGTTGCCCAAATTCTTGAATCTAGGAATGTCGATTTCATCTTTGATGGCGAGATCCAAGCCGATGTCGCGACGAATGTTGAATTGCAGCAGGCAGAATTCCCCTTTTGTTCCCTCAAAGGTCGCGCCAATGTTTTGATATTCCCAGACTTACAGGCTGCAAATATCGCGTACAAACTGTTGCAGCAGCTTGGTGAGGCTTCCTGCCTTGGTCCGATTCTGGTCGGCCCCAATAAGGCCGTGAATGTTCTGGAACGCGGGGCTAGCGTGAACGACATCATCACCAGCGCCTATATTGTCGCGGTCCAGGCTCATGGCATATAGAGTCTACTGAGCTCCGCTACTAGCAAGCAAAGTACGCAGCTCAACCATTTTGACCCGTGTTTCAGGTTTGAGCTCATAAGGCAAGGCGCCTGGCGTCGCGTATTGATCGGCAATCGCATAAAAAGTCATAGCCATAGTTTTGTATTTAGAACTCGCAACCAAGGGTTTATTAAGAAGATCTTGACTGATTAGAAACTCGATCACGCCGGGTTCATTAAAGAATTGGTCGAAGATAAAAGCAAAGGCTTCGTATACCGCTGGGTCTCGGGCCTTAAACTGCGGAAAAGGAAATTGGCTGTCATCAGACCAAATAAAGTCCTTCGCTCCCTCGCCATTGGGATCCAGGACGATCACGGGTCTTGCTATTGGATTCCAAAATCGAGTGCGCAGCTCCTCGGTCGCCGTTTTTGCAGCGATGCTCTTTTGTTGAAAACCTGATGTTGCGCTTGATCCACACGAGGTGACCAGCGCCAGGGAAAGGGTTGCGGCAATGAGCGTTACTCTTAGCATAGGAACTCCTCTCTGAGGCTAGTATTTAGCCAACCCGTTTTTCATGAACGCCACCCGGATTTTTGAACTTAAAGTTGCTAACCGGAATAGGATCCTGGACGGGCTTGGTGAATGAGTAAGACGACTTATTGCCGTCTAGGTATTCGATCGATACTTTTTCAACCTGAGTTTCGGCCGCGTTCATCACAACCGTAAGTTGCTTGATATCGCTTTTGTTGCTCTTGGGAGTCATTTGAATATTGACGCTTGCAGGTGTTTTGTCCACTTTAACGAAATCATAAGACTTTGATAGCTGATTAGGGTCAATGATCATGTTCACCACACTACGAAGTTCTGTCGCAAAACCACTCGCAATGCCATAGTGTGTGACTGTATTTTCCGATGTCAAGAAATGCGAAAGAGTTTCACCATCAAAGAAGAACTCTTCAATGCTCTTGACGCCATCGGTAAAGGTCCAGCGAAAGCTATTGGGCTTAGCAAAAAATGCATGACCATGGCGGTTTTTAGTTTTCTTCCTGAAGGCGGAGTAGATCTCTTGCTCGAAGTCTACCGATAGGTAGTTGGTCGAGGCGATGATTTTCTGATGCTCCTGCTTAATATTCTGCTGGCCCCTCGCGTCAAAACTTGCAATCAGCATCAAGCTGACAATGATCTGTGCTATCGACATTTTTAGTTTATCCCTCATACTCATCATTCCGATCCGCGTCCATTCCTAGCATAAGCTCACGCAGGGCGATAAGACAAATCTGTATTCGATTCTGGGTGCGATCGATACCCAACTTAAAACATTTCGCATAAACACGATTCGGCAAGACGAACCCGCACCAAATCGTGCCAACAGGTTTTGCCGGTGTGCCGCCATCAGGCCCAGCAATTCCAGTAATAGAAATCGCGCATTGAGTGCCAAGGCGCTCAGAAACACCCCGGGCCATCTCCAACGCGGTCTGTTCTGACACCGCGCCAAACTGCTCCAAAGTGGAGTATTGGACTCCCAGCTGTTTAATTTTTACCTGATTGCCATAGGCGACAATTCCGCCTTGGAAATACGCTGAGCTTCCTGCAGCGTGAGTGAGGAGCATCGCAAGCATACCACCCGTGCAGCTCTCAGCAGTCGCGATGGTAGCATTGCCCCTGACAAGCCGTGCCGCCAACTGCCGCACCAGATCAAAATGTTCGCCGAAAACTTGGTCCATTCCGTGCCCCCTGAGGACCAGAATAGCCTGCAATGGGACTACTGCACCACGATTTTCAGAGTTTTTTCTGCGCCGCCATTGACAAAGGTTACATCCACCTCGGTCGCATTTTTGAGATTTTTCAACGTATTGATGGCGCTGGCCGCGTCTTTGAGAGCGATGCCATTGATGTGAGTAATCAAATCTCCATTTTGTAGGCCAGCTTTCTCATAGATGCTGTTCGGTTCGATATCCCAAATTTTAAATCCTTTGACCGCTCCGTTCTCAAGAAACGGTTCAACCGCAGCCTGCATCAGAACCGTTTGCAAATCCTCGTTTACTAGTTTTTCCTTTAGTGCCGAGGTGACGCGAAGTTCATCGCCATTTTTTTCTAGCCCATTTCCTAGGTTGACCGGCTTAGGTGCACCAGCCACAGAACTCTTTGATTGGGGAACATCGGAACCGACATCGACGACGAATTCTTTGTCGCCTTTTTTAAATCGTACCAATTGCCGTTCGACCTTCAGAATTTGTATCTTCTTGTCGACTTCCGAGCCCTCTTTTAAGGTCAGGACTTTGCCAGTGGTTTTGTGCTTGAGCAACGCAAATCCGGCATTGGTCTTGGTCGAGGCGATAACTCCGAGTACCATAAACTCAAGCTCCTCATCGGCCCCCCAAAGGGTTGGTAAAACTAACAAACCAATCGTTAAAGCTAAAATGATCGATTTCTTGGCCTTTACCGGAAGACTTATCAAGCTGTCAGCGAACGCGGAACTCATCTGACAACCAAGCCACATCCTTTGGCCTCGCCCTGGGATGACGGTATTTTCCGCCAATCTAATCGCAGGGAGGACTCTTTCAGACGCTTTGAGGCAGCTTCTAGCCATACTCTATCCACATAGGGCTTGGGGTAGCATACACACGGTCTTCGGCAAATGATGTCCATTACTAAAGATTATTTTATGTGCCGCGGGGCGAGATGGACGGCAGATGGGCTGCCAACACCCAAAAACCGTCCTTGACAGCCCACTTGATGCAAGAAATGTCAAATCAAAGAAAGTGCCTAGCTTTTAGACAATTGCCAGATTTCCGACTCTTAACCTCCTAACAGACATGATCTAACAAGCTAATTTTCAAAGATTTTTTTAGCCAATCGACGGCCCGAGTCTTGCAAAAGACTAACTTGCTTATCTCCCAAAAGCTGACGGGGAGAATTCAAACGTTTTTTAGAGGTGATATTGATGAAACGGTTTTTTTTGATTTCAGGAATGGTAACGGGATCCCTTATGTTAGGCTGCCAAGGTGATGAAAAGTCTTCCGAATCGACTTTAAAAGCCGACGAATCCGCAAGCTCTCTGCCATCTCTCGATGGTTTAGTTGTGCGAAACATTACTGAAGGCTGTGATTATGGAACGCGTTCCGTTACGTATAACGAAGCCAAGGCAAACTTGGCCAAAATAAAAACCGCACCAGGCATGGGCCCCTGGCACATTGTGCGCCTTGCTGATGGTGGGTCAGTGGATGGCCCAAGGTACGGAGGCCAGGCGCGAGCGAGTGACGGTCGTCCCTTACAGCATATTCTGTGCACTACTTCTGTACCCGAGAATTTTGATCCTCAATTAGCAATCAGCCAACTGGGGAAAGAGCTTACTTTTGTGGGTCCTTTTTCGGATAGTGAGGACTGGCTTCGACACTCACAATATTATATCGATCTGGTCAACCAGAAAAGAAGAGAAGCAAACGTGGCTGACGTAAGCGAACTGGTTAACTTGGCCAGCTATATTTCATTTATTAAGGGTGAAGATGGCCGCTACCAGTTTCATATCGCGATCTCTCACCATATCTCCGGTCCGCACTCGTTTACTTTGTTTGACACCACCTTTCCATCCAGCTACGACTGCCAGTTTAAGTTTTCTGACAGACTGGTCCAGGAAATGATCTGCCGAGACCATGATCGAACCAAATTAGTCTGGAATTTTAACCGTGTCAGCGGCAATGACTACGCAATAAAATTCAACAATGGCGTGAATTGGGTATCGATGATCGATGGAACTGCGGAATTTACCAACCAGTTTGGGGTTATCGAAAGCCACCGCAGGTTTTGATCAGAGGAATAATCTCCGACAGAGTTCCTAAAAGAATCCTCGTCGATTTACTCCTAAAGACACGTCGCTAGCGCCTTTGTGCTAGCGACGACCGTTTTGAATTACGAATTGACAGAAAAATGAGCCTACCCTACCTTAGATTATCGTGAAATCTCAAAGGTGTGAAGTGGCCTCTAAAATTGCTGTCATCATTCCTGTACTCAATGCAAAGCCATACCTTGAACGCAATCTTCATACGCTTCTAAGTCAAGATCTTCCTTTTGATGAATTAGTTTATATCGACAATGGTTCGACAGACGGTAGCCTCCCACTCCTAAGAGCTCTAACACACGGGGATGAACGGGTTAAAATCGTAAACTGCGTCCAGAAGGGCCGTGGTGCGCCTCGCAATGTTGGCATCAACTCAAGTTCAGCCGAGATTATTGTATGCTCTGATGCCGACTGCTACTACCCATCAGATTGGCTTCGGACATTGGTGAAGCCACTCTTATCTTCTCGTGCATGGTCGACCCAAGGAGCAGAGCAAAGCGCCACCAATCACCCTTGTGCGCGCTTTATTCAAGAAGAAA
This sequence comes from uncultured Oligoflexales bacterium, assembly GCA_964582405.1. GTDB lineage: Bacteria > Bdellovibrionota_B > Oligoflexia > Oligoflexales > Oligoflexaceae > CAZOSN01. The sequence continues at coordinate 36,336 of CAZOSN010000017.1, forward strand.
ATGCTGCATTATTGAAAAGATCTATACAGAAAACCTCTACCGACCCCGTGATCAATCATATTGATACTAAGAACTTTGCGATCCTTCGCAGCAAATTGCCTGAGCCGCCTTTTGACCCCGACCTTGATTCCTTGGTTGACTTCGATTTTTATTTGCGATTAGGAATATCTGCCCGACCCCAGTTTGTTCCAGGCGCAATCGTCTATCATTTTCACAAGAGTTCTGCTCTCGCATTGTTCTGCCTCCAATTACGTCGCGGTTATTGGCTTGCCCAGATTTTTCGAAAGCACCGGGGTGACAAAGAACTAGTGGGTCGAACGGCGATGTTTCGGTCGCTGGGATTGCGGAACAATTTGGTTTGGCCCGCGTGGTATCTTAGCTTTTTATGGAATCGATGGAACCAAGCACGAAACGGTTGTGTACGCTATGGTGCCTATAAATTAATCAGCGAATTGGGTTGGCGCCTGGGAGCATTACTGGGACTGCTATGAGGTATTTCTTTAGAAAATTCTTGCCCCAAAAAGCTAAATTCAATAGCATGAATCTTACAAACATCCAGACAGGCGAGGCGATGAGCAAAATCGATTGCACTATCATGCTCCCATGCCGCAATGAAGAGATTGCCATAGGACGTTGCATCGAAGAAGCTCTCCGGTACTGTGCAAAAAGCAAATACCATATAGAAATCCTCGTCGCGGACAACAGGTCCCATGACAAGTCTATTGAAATAGTCAAAGGCTTTGGAGTCAAGCTGATCCATGTGGAACAGATCGGCTATGGAAGAACCATCAGCGCCCTAGCCCATGAGGCTCAAGGCGAGTTTCTCATTATGGCTGATGCCGATGGTAGCTATGACTTCCGCTATATTGACGAAATTATTGACCACCTTAAAGCAGGGGCTGATCTAGTAATTGGAAATCGATTTATGATCCCTATGGAAGAAGGAGCCATGCCTTGGCTTAACCGCTACATCGGCAATCCATTTTTGAGTCTTCTTGCGAGCAAAATTTTCAATATATGCACGATAAGGGATTTTCATTGTGGCCTCAGGGGATTTAGAAAAAAGACATTTATGAGCTGGTCGCTTCAGTGCGATGGGATGGAATTTGCATCTGAAATGGTCGTCAAGATGCACCTGATGAAGCACAAAGCAGTTGAAATTCCAATACAATACAGAAAAGATTTCCGGCAAGGCCAAAGATCGAACCTACGCATCATACGCGATGGTTTTCGCCATTTATGGTATATCATATCCCATGGCATCAAAGTAAATTCGCAAATTCTCTAGGTCGCACAACTATTGAAAATAGCAATTTTACACAACTTCATGGACAACATTGGTGGCGCTGAGATGGTAAGTCTCGTGCTCGCGCGAGAACTAAACGCTGAGATCATAACGACCAATATTGACGAAGCTAAAATAAAAATGATGGGTTTTGATGACATCCGGATAAAATCTATCGGATCAGTTCCCATCAATGCACCGTTTCGACAACAAATAGCAAGCTTTCGCTTTACTCATCATAGGTTCGGCAATTCGTACGACTTTTATATTATCTGTGGCGATTGGGCTGTTTCTGCAGCAATCAACAACCATCCGAACCTATGGTATGTCCACTCCCCCATCCGAGAGATCTATGATCTTTACGACTACACTCGTCGGAATATTGTCCCCTTTGGGGGACGGAGCCTGTTCTGGATATGGGCGCAGATAAATCGGGGACTTAATCGGCGGTATGTTCAGCATGTCGATCGTCTCGTTACCAACTCGCAACTAACCCAAAGTCGGGTTAAAACTTACCTCAACCGTTCAGCCAACGTGATTCATCCACCGATAGACACATCACAATTTACCTCCTCAGGCAATGGGTCCTACCTCCTTTCAGTCAACCGGCTTATTACTCACAAGCGAGTACTCATGCAAATCGAAGCCATGCGCCACCTACCCAATGAGCGCCTCATCGTGGTTGGCTGCTTCGAAAAGTCGCGGCATTTCCAGAGATGCGCTCGACAGCTAAGGGCATCTCTGCCAGCCAATGTTGAACTACGAAGCTTTGTTCCAAGATCAGAACTAATACAACTTTATGCCGATGCCAAGCTCGTGCTGTGTACCTCCGTTGCCGAGGACTTCGGAATGACTGCAGTGGAAGCAATGGCCGCAGGAAAGCCGGTTATCGCATCTTCCTGTGGCGGATACAGGGAGTCGATCCTTGATGGCCAAACAGGTAAACTCCTACATGACTTGGATGTCCCTAAGCTAGTTCAGGCTATTTCTGAGGTTGCATCTACCTATCTCGAATACCGAGATGCTTGCCTTCAAAGGGCCGCAGAATTTGATACAAGTCGCTTTATTGAAAAAATGAACATCGAAATTCAGGCTTCCATCAACCAAGTAGCCGAATTCCAACCTCATACACTTGAGGCCTTTGTCCTTCCAAAGAGTTTTCAGCAACAATAGAGCCGATTGAGAATTGGAAATCTGTGAATCAACAACCACCGCCCAACGCCCGCCAATCGCTGAGTCTGCGCTATGGATCCAAATTAGCGACTCAGTTAGTCACGGCCATGACAGGCATAGGCTTTTCGACAATGGTGCCTCGAGCGTTGGGACCATCGAGCTATGGAGATTTTAGCTACCTTGTCAGTTTTTTCCAGCGCCTTATACCGGTAATGATGCTTGAATTTTCGAGCGGTTTCTTCGTCAAACTATCTCAAAGACCTCGAGATACAGGGCTTGTTAGCTTCTACTTGTGGTTTGTAGTCCTGGTTTCCATTGCTCTAATAGCCTTTACCAGCGCCCTATGCGGCCTAGGCTTTTCGGACAAAATCTTGCCCATCGAAAATCCAAGAATGATAGGATACGGACTGATATTTGCCGTCGTGTCTCTCATGTTTTCAACGATGGCTAAAATACTGGATGCGCATGCGCTTACCTTTTATTCCGAGCTAGTTCAAATTACAAGCCGCGTGCTGCTCCTAGGCGGAGTGAGCCTTCTCTATTTTTTCGAAGCCCTCAATTTAGGCTCATTTTTTACGGCGTCTACTGTGATGATGGCTCTAGCTACCGTGACATGTAGTATTCTCCTTCATGCCCACGGACACACGCTCTATCGATCTTGGATGATAAGCGCTTCCAACATAATGATCTATAGCCGCGAACTCGCGGGATTCGGGGCACCTATACTTATTAATACTTTCGTAGGATCATCGGTTGGCATTGCGATTCGATATCTTCTTCAGAAATATGGCGGCAGCGTAGAGCAGGGGTATTTCAGCTTCGCTCAAAACATCGCCGGCGTATGCTTTTTTCCCACTGCCGCTCTTGCCATGATCATCACTAGAGACTGCGCCATCTATTTTCAGGAAGGCGACCTCAAGCGAATCGTCAATATGGTGACACGCTTCCTTCCTGGGCTCTACTCCGTAACTGCTTATTTTGCTTGCTTTATCGCCATTGAATCACACGTTGTAGTTTTGCTTTTTGGAGGTCAAAATTTCGCTGCCGCAGCGCTTCCATTGAGCATATTAGCCACCGCGACACTACATCAAACCTATATTCAAATCGCAAGCTCGCTTTATTTAGCCTCGGGCGACACCAAAACACTCGGCATCTGGGGTGTTACGTATTTGCTTCTCACCCTTCCTATTGCATACCTATTCCTTGCGCCGCATGAAAGCCACGGTTGGGCTCTCGGCGCCACCGGCCTTGCACTTCAGATTTTCGGTTGCCAGATCATAGGTGGGAACATTGCGTTTTGGCTCGCGGCAAGGCGGATGAAAATACAGTGTCGTTGGTTTATCTTCCATCAAATCTACAGCGTTGCCATTTTTCTTGGACTCGCTTGGATCGCTCATCTTATCGTGTCATTTTTTCCTTTTAAACAAGATGTTTGGGCATTTCTGTTGTCCGGCATATTCTATTCGTTGCTCGTCCTCGCAGTTCTTTTTCTAGCACCCCAAACTATAGGACTAACTCGGTCGCAACTCAGAGCCTGGTTAAATAGGGTCAGTTTTTGATTTTATCAAGGCGACCCGAGAACCGAAGCGCAGTTTATTT
>CAZOSN010000018.1:0-39811 GCA_964582405.1 uncultured Oligoflexales bacterium
TCGTATTGTGACACTGCGTCGTGCAGGGTTTGATCACGTAGCTCAGCATGTTTGACAAGTCCGCCTCCCATGATCGAAACCTGCAGAGGCGAATCTGGCGGTAGCATGTGTTTAAAAACTGGGAAATTCTCCGCTCTAATTGCAGTGTCGTCGCCATCGGCTCTGACTATAAAGATTTGTAAGACCATGAATAGCTGGCGGATATTGCCACGCCAGTAGAATTCGGCGCATTTTTTGGCGATGCGAAGGATTTCGTCCTCAGGTACACGGACGCCATAGCGGGCTAGGCCGACCTCGACTAATGTTTGGAGATCCTCTTTGCGTTCTCTCAATGGTTTTAGGTACAGATCATAGCCAATAAGACGGTTTCGTAAGTCGATCAAAAACCTGCCTGCATCGACTTCTTCATCTAAATCACGCGTCGTCGCCACGATCACTTGAAAATTTGAGTGGAGTTCTTTGGTATCGCCCAAGCGAGAATAGCGACCATCGTTGAGGACACGTAACAGGCGCTGTTGGCAATCAATGGTCAGGCAATGAATCTCATCCAAGAAGAGGATGCCGCCATCAGCTTCGCTAACAAAACCACCTGCATCTTGAGTCGCTCCAGTGAAAGCACCTCGTCTGTGGCCAAAAAGCGCCGATACCGCGGTATCTCCATGGATGTTGGCGCAGTTGACCGGTACAAATGGTAACGGTCCACTTAGGGCAACGCGGCTCTGATGAATTAACTTCGCGACTTCCTCTTTGCCGGTCCCGGTTTCGCCTGATATCACGACAGGAACTTTGCCATGCCGGGCTATTTTGCGGATGTCGCTCTGGGTCTCTTCCGAGATAACCACGGTATTGGCGCACTGTGAGCCAAATTTGCCATTATGTTTACATTGTTTCGACGTACTTTTAATCGCTTCATCAAAATTCACGGACGATCCTCCCAACCACTCATATTGATGCGCACGGTTTTATTTAGATCTAAAAAACTAAGAGTCTTGCTGGTATATTCCTTGGCCGAACCATATGGCCTGTGCGCCCTGCGTTTCAAGGGCAAGATAGGTCGAAAAAAAAGTGGCTCACCGTGGTGATACTTTTTGCCAAGAAAATCTCATCGTGTTAGTACCATCGCGAACCTTTCCCAATCTGCAATGTGCGGAGGATCGCGGTGATGACCGAAGAGTTGGCCCGGTTGATTTCTGACTGGATATCGCAAAAAAGTAATACCCTGCATTTGCTGTCCCAACAGTCAGGGATCAGTTATACGACTGTCAAAAGAATTGCCCAGGGAGAAACCAAGGCTGAATTCTCAAATGCCCTCAAGATATTGACGACTGTTTGTGATGCAAGCACCACGAACGCCTTTCTCGCCAAACATTTTCCAGATGTATCGGCATTGATGCGTTCTGTTTATGTCAATCACCAAACCCTATCGCAAAGTGCCTATGAATTTTCGACGACTGAGTTAGGATTCAAAATCATTTTCAGTGCTTGCGCTAAGTCGGGCATTGATCGAGCAACGGTCGCCAAAAACTGGGGCGAAGATGGCCTTGATTTGCTTGAGGATATCTTGGAGGCAGGCATACTGCACGAGGTTAACGGTCGCATCAAAGCCATTAATTTCAAGACGACCTCAGCGGAGGCGGCTCTAAAAAAGATTGGGTTGGCGTTGGCCAATTTCTCGGTGAAAAATCTCGGCGATAAGAAATCACTGCTTAGCTTTCATACAGACGGCTTCTCCAACTGGGGTTTAGAGCAGATTTACGAAAAGACCAAGGAATACGTGGCAGCAATTGAGTCGATATCTTCCCAACCAGAAGCCAAAGGTGATAATGTTGCGTTCGTCGCAACGCTTTTCAACCGCCTTACGAAGGAGTCCCAAGTATGAGAATAATTTGCACCCTGTTGTTAATTTGTTCGGCGTCGTATGCCTTGGGCGGTGAGGGAACGGTCATCGGAGCGCGGCAACATCCAATCATACATGCCGTTGCTGACCAGGAACACTTTAAGCAAGTTCTGCGTGAAGCTGCTCGTGGGTCGGAGTTTATCACTGTGGATAGTGAAGACCTAAAGGTCGAAGCCTACTCACTGTCGGCACAGAAAATTCGTGTGACCGATCATCATGGTAGCGAGGTTATCTTGGTTCCTGCTGATACTAAGTAGACCTCCTTTCAAGTTGTTCAATCCTGAACAGTTCCCGGATTTCCAGCGATTCATTCACGGAAGTCCGGGAAAAAAATCCTCTGCAATAGCAACCCCCATTTCCTCAGATTCTACCAAAATTCATTATTTTCAGCGTGTTGCGAGCGGTTCTATTTATGGCACGGAGTTTGATATTAGCGTCTGTATCCGACGCGATAACTCTGGTGTGACTTCGCCGTAAAAAGTCGAATTCGCACATGACCAAGACCAAACAAGAATTACGCACAACTTTGTGCAGTCGCCGCCTTGCGGGAAGAAAGGATGGGGATGTGGATGATGCACCTAGATTCAAAGAATCCGACTACGCGCTGATTAGGCACCTTGTGAACGAGCTTTCTGATGAACAACGATTGATGGTTGAGATGTATTTCTGGCAAGGGTTGTCAGCAACGGAGATCGCTTGCACATTGGGGATTTCTTGGGGGCAAGTTCGGGAGCAATTGAGCGAAGCATACGCAAAGCTCAGACTGCTTTGCGAAATCAGTCCGCAATTTAGCAGATTTTGCGGCTCGGCGGTTCCATGACGTTTTTGAATTTGATGATGTAAGGAATTATTATGACCGGACAAAATGATGACGGCAACAAAAGAGAAATTTTTAAGTTTGATATTTTCAAAGGAGAACGTGCCCCAGACGGCCGGATTGTAAAAGTCCATAGCATGGGGACGGCATCGCTTGCCGAAGGCTCTGCCACCTATCATTTGCACCTTAAAGCGCTATTAAAGGACAACTTCTATTTGCTGCCCCAGGGGCGAGACGAATCGCAGCTCGGTTATGCAATTCTTACCCGAGAAGATTCGTTGAATGGAAAGCGCAAGTTCTTTTGGCACCGAGTTGGCGAAGCAAAGGTTCTCGATGGGCATAACCATGGGTTGATGGCGCTGACATGGGATCTGTTTCCGAACGCCGAAATTTTTATGAGTCTCTACCCGCTGGCGCGCAAGCAGGGGGCAACTCGTCATCTTATCGCTGGCTAATGTGAATAGGGGGAAGGTTGATGAAATTTAGAAATGCAAAAAAATGGCTGCCAATGGTTCTAGGCCTCTTGGCCTCAACGGTTTTACTGGCTGATCCAAGCCTCGCGAGTTTTGAGTCTTCGTTGGTTTCTATTAAGACCAAGCTCACCGGCGTAATTCTGCCCTTGGTGTCGGTGATCGGGTTAGGATTGTCGGCGCTTAGCTTTTTCAGCGGCAACCCCAACGCGAAACAGCATGTTATTTATGCGATTTTTGGCTGTATTTTTGGCTTTGGCGCCCAGGCAATCGTCGATTTTATATCGCAGACTGTGAGGTAACTTCAAAGCCTTTGGAGCGGCTCTGGCTGCTCCTTTGTTCAAAGTGAGGAGGTGGAAATTGGATGGCTTATTGGTATCGAAAGTGCCGCGGTCTTTGGAGAGCAAAACCAAGATCGGTGGCTTTGAAATCGCGGATGTGCTGCTGATTTTTGTGTACTTGGGCTTAAGTAACTTTGTCTTTGGTGCGACAGCGCTCAAGCCGCTGATGGTGTGGGGGATCACGAGTTTGCTCGGATTTGTTCTCTACTTTGCCAAACGCGGCAAGCCGGACGACTATCTGCCGCATCTGATGCAATTTCACTTGGCGCCCACGGTTTTGGATGCCGGTGGGATTGATACGAAGTGTCCGAGTTTTAAAGTGATGGGGGAATAGATATGCAGCAACATAAACCGCGACGATTGCAAGAATTGTCTGAGTTTCATTACGAGAAGCCGCTGGCTCTCGAACTGCCTTACTGGGATCTGGTCGATGACAAAATTGTCCTGGCGGATGGTACTTTGGTGGCGAGTTTGGCCTTAGACGGTATCAGCGTCGAGACTTGGGATACTGATGCTATCAATCGACTGACCACAGATTTGCGATCGTGGCTCGCGGGACTTGAGGATGGTACAGAATTGACGCTTATTGCCGATGTGAATTCCCATTATTCAGAGTTGATTCAAGGGCATGCAAACTTGATCCCTGAGTCAGAAAACTCGGGGAAAAACGCGGCGAAATCTGTAGCCGATGCCCGCCTTACTCGGCTTAGGGAGGCCAACGATAGTGAACGGCTTTTAAGTCGTGAGCTATTTCTTTTGATTTATTTGCGGCCCGAATTGAAGCAAAAAAAATCGGAATCGCTATGGAAAATCTTTTTCAGAGGTCCTTCGGAATTTAAGAAAGTTAGCGGTGAGGTATTTGAAGCACGTTGCCAAAAATTTGCCGATATGACTGCGATGATGGCGGCAAGTCTCGGCAGTCTGGGGCTTAGGAGTCAAGCTTTATCTGGGGATGGGGTGATACGGCTCATTCACAGCTACCTCAATCCCAACGGGACGAGAAGCGCACCACGCATCAACCGGACTCATGAAAGCCAGGAGTTCACCACGGACGAACTTAAAATTATGCCAAGCCTTGCCTTGTCGAGCTTTCGGGAGCAGCTATGCTTTAGCGATGTGCTTATCAGCGCCGATACGATTCAGGTTGGCAGCGTTCATCATCGCATGATCACGCTTAAAACTTTGCCTGAATTTAGCTATGCCGCGTTTATTGCAAAGTTGACCCAATTGCCATTTCATCACACCCTATCCTTGCACATCATGGTGCCACAACAGTCTGAAGAAATTTCTAGGCTGCAAGTGCGTCGGAGAATGGCACACTCCATGGCGCTTTCTCATGGTGGGCGGGTCACCGACCTTGAAAGCGAGGCGCGTTTGACCTCGACGGAAGATCTCTTGCGGGATTTGATCGCTACGGGCCAAAAAATCATAATTGGGCAGTTGGCCGTTGTTTTAAGGCACAGAAATCTATCGGTCCTGGATGCCATGACCAACACCACGTTGAGCCGGATGCGCGAGCTTAATTCTGCGGAAGGTCTTTGTGAAACGCTTGCGGGGTTTAAAGTCTGGAAATCAAACTTGCCCTTTGGCCACATGACTATGGTTCGTCCCAAACGATTTAAGACCGACAATCTTGCCGACTTTTTGCCAATCTATGCAGGATTCCAGGGGATGCGCGATGCTAAGCCGGTTTGCTTGTTTGAAAACCGTTTGGCAGGTCTTGTCTCTTATGATCCTTTCCATGCGGCTCTGCCCAACTACAACGCGCTCGTCACGGGATCAAGTGGTTCGGGCAAGAGCTTTTTGAACAACCTGGTCCTCTTGCAGTATATGACGCAAAAGCCTGTCGTGTTTATTATCGATATCGGCGGAAGCTATCGCAAGCTTTGCCAGTTTTTTGGTGGCCAATACATCGACATCGCGCCTCCGCGTGACGGCGATGCGGTTAAGGTCATCAATCCGCTGGCCTTGCCTAGCGGCTGTGCAGAGCCATCCGCTCAGAAAATCAAATTTATCCTCGCTATGCTAGAAAATATCTTTGCTGGGGATGAAGGCGAAAGATTGCCAAGGCTCGATCGAGCACTACTCGAAGAAACGATCGTATCACTCTATGCCAACGCGAAAGCGCGTTCGGCAGAGCCCTGTATGACGGATCTGATGAAGATCCTTGCTGATTCCAAGGACACCGCCTTGCAATCTTATGCCAAAATGCTCTATCCCTGGACTGGCAATCGCTCCTATGGCCGCCTACTTGATGGGATCAACGCTTTTGATATCCACGCTGATCTCGTGGTGTTTGATTTTAAGGGACTTTCCTCCTATCCGGATCTTCAGGCGATCATGATTCTGATTATTACTGACTTTATTCTCGGCAAGGTCGAATCATCGGCCCCCGCGATGCAAGGACGGCGGAAGCAGATCCTGATGGATGAATGCTGGGAACTGCTAAAAAGCCGAGCCTCCAGTTCGTTTATGGAATATTGCGTGAGAACCTTGAGAAAGTCTGGCAGCGGCATCACCTTTATCACCCAAGGTCTTGAAGAAATTATGGCAAGCCCCATCGGGGCCGCGATGATCTCCAATACTGCATCCAAGTTTATTCTGATGCAGCGCGGCGACCTCGGTCCTCTTGAGAAAGTTCTCAAACTTAACAAGCAGGAAATCGCGCTCGTAGGCGAACTTAGGCAGGTTAAGGGTGCGTATTCGGAGGCGTTTTTGATAGCCGGCGAGGAGCGTGGGGTAGTTCGGTTGGTGCCCAGCCCCTATGAGTATTGGCTTGCTACTAGCGATGCTAACGACAATGCCTATTTGGAGGTGCTCAAGTTAGATTTTCCTCGTCTTACCTTGCCCGAGGTCATTGCAAAGGCCGCAAGCTACTATCCTTCAGGACCTAGCGGAGGTCTGAGAAAATGAAAGTGCGACACCGATTTGTTGCTTGTTTATTGGGTCTCGGGGCTTTTGTACCTCGTGCTGCACATGCCGATTTTTTCGGCGGTGATGTTGTGGTGCTCAGTCAAATTCTGGCCAACGCAGTGCAGCAACTTGTCCAGCTAAGGCAACTCTTATCCAACGGCCAAGATTCCCTGGCCTTGATGCGCGATATCAACAAGGGTCTGCGCGATGCGCTGGCCTTGGGAGAGCTGGCTGGTACCAAACTCCCTCCTGGGACCTTGTCGGATCTCGATAACATTCACGCCGCTATGAGCAAAATTGAGGAACTCTATGGCTTGGTTCCTCAAACAAAGGAGGGGCCGAGGCAAAAAATGGTCGATCAGTCGGTCGCGGAGGCTATCAACCTCCACAACGACGTCTTCGACTATGCCGCCAGTGTTGATCCGATAGCCGAACAAATCAAAAATCACGCTCAGGTCGTGAATCCGCAAGGTGCGCAAAGGCTTACAGCGCAATCCGTGGGTGTGTTGATCAGCGTGATGAACCAGCTGCTACGGACCAATGCCGAAATACTAAAGCTGCAAAGCCAGCAGCTAGCAGCCGAAAATCGCCAAAGCAAACTGTCCTCGGAACAATTTGTCGAGCAATACCGAGAACTGTCCCAGTCTCTTGGGAACTTTGCGCCCAGCTACGATCTGCCAAAGATTAGATAAAAACTGCCTTACTTAGGACGTTGTATGGACCAGTTCAGTTACCTGGGCGATGTCGTCATGCGCCTGCATGGTGAGTTTCGCAACCTTTACTATCTCCTGCTGCCGCTGTTTTTTGCTCTGGCTCTGATTCTGACATGGTTTCGCGGTGCGGGCCAAGGACCGGACTTTGTGCAGGTACTTAAGCGCGCCTTTGTTGCAACTTTGCTGCTTGCGGCTTTTTCTGAGATCGCCGATGCGATTTTGATGATCTCTAAAGGTCTGTCCGAAAGAATTTCGGATATGAGCGGCCTTGATGGCTTTATCAAGATGGCAAGCGAGAAGTCAAAAGGCTACTCGATGTCCACTACCTCGCTGCTCCTGCAATTCAACGACCTCTTGATCGCCACTCTGTCTTTCTTATCCTATCTTTTTCTCTATGGTGCCCGGTACATCACAGTTGCCATGTACCACTTTAGTTGGGTGTTTCTCACGCTGCTTTCGCCCTTTCTTCTGCTCTTTCACCTGTTTTCTAGCAACCTGACAGTCGCCTTGTTTCGCAGCCTGATCGAAGTGGCCTCATGGCGGGTGGTTTGGGCGATTCTCTCTGCAATCCTCACGGCCTTGCCTTTTGGTCATTCTTATCAAGTCGAGGGAGCTTATATCACGATTGTGATCATCAATTTCTTGGTTGCTACTTGCATGCTGATCACGCCCCTTGTGGTGCATTCGCTGGTCGGTTCGGGGTTTGCTTCAGTCGCAGGTCAAGTCAGCAGAAGCGCTACATCTATGATGATGGCCATGCCATCCAGGATGAAAACCATGAATCAAATAAGCCGCAGCACACTTTCTACGGCTCGCGATGTCGTATCACGAATGCCAAGTCCAAGAAATTTCGCGCCAACCTTTCATGCCATGCCTCAACCAAATAACAAAACCCAAAGGCCATTTTCATCATCAAAAGGAGTTCCTGCACATGACAAACATTAGAAAAACCTGGTTTGAATCCTGGGGCGAAGAAAAAGCCCAAAATGCCGTTCTCAAAGGCTTACTCGTCGTATTCACCATGCTTCTTGCAACTCAAACAATTGCTTTGCTGATCTTGGCCAAGAGAGATCCGCTATTCATCGGCCTATCAACCGCAGGTTCTAAGTTGTTGACAACCGAGACTCCGAAACCTGCCTATCTCGCCACCGAAACTGAGCGCACTCTGCGGGCCTTTGCTGAGGAAAGCTACAACTGGAACCATGAAACCGTATCCGCCGTCCTGGAGCAAGCGTCGCGACTTGTCGGGCAAGATTTTCGCGCGGCTTATTTGCTGGAAGCTAAGCCACAGATAGAATTCGCCAAACAGAAGAATATTACGCAAAAATTCTTTATCTCATCCTATGAACCTCTAGAGGGCAACAAAGCTCTAATCACTGGTGATCGCATCATTGTTATGGACGGCATTCGGGCCACCAGTCCACTAAAACTAGAACTAAGTTATGTTCTAGGAAATCGCACCAAGACGAACCCTGAAGGTGTTTATGTCACTGCTAAACGCATTGTTGAAGACTCTCCCACAAAAGCAGGAGGTGCCAATGAGCAGCATTAGATCCATTCGGACTGTATTGATGGTTGCGTTGACGACCGCAGGCTTTGCCCAAGGGGGCACAATCCGTGATGTGGTCGCAGGACCAAATGATATTGTCACGGTTCGTACCGCCCTTGGTTTATCGACCATGATTGAGCTACCCAATAGCCCGAAGTCGGTGGTTGCGGGCGATATGGATGCTTTTCGCGTTGAGTACAGCGGGCAGGCATTGGCTATCAAACCTGTTCTTGCAGGCGCAAAGAGCAATCTTTTTGTTGCTACGGCGCGTGGCGACTTTCGCTTTCAGCTTCTGGTCGTGGACCCTGGATCGGCTGACTATGTTATCCGTATCAAGCCCAAGAAGCGAGACGTTTTTGCCATGGAGAACATTCCAAGCAAAGCTCCGGTCTCAAGTGGGACACTGGGCAAAGTAAGCCAAGGGCCGTTGGGGTTCACTATCCTTGGCAATAATAGCTACGGTGATGAAAAACGCATCGGCTTTTCGTTTATGATCTCAGCCACACCTGAAATCGCCAACGGCCAGTCAGCACGGATTCAACCAGATGAAATTCATATTTTCCAAGGAGACAAGGACCTGCCACTTCACCTCGTTGCCCTTGAATCGCAGGAAGTTTCGGCATCAAAGCCTATCGCGGGTCTTGTAGTGATCGACCGGGAATTGTTAGGACCGAAGGGACGAGTAACAGTAGCGTTTTGTCCGCGATCGCTTGGTGGCTGCGAGCAGGGGCTTAGGGTTTTGTTGCCTACCGACAAACCATTGCAACCTAAGGGGAAGAATCGTGAAAAACCTTGAGCAATATTTTTTCTGTAAGCAGAGCCCGTTTAGTGCCAAAAAGACACTTAACACCAAGGCCATCAAGATCGTGGCATCTATCATTCTCTTTTGCGGCATCGTGGTTTTGCTGCTCACAGGGCCAGAACCGTCCAGCACCGATCAATCTTTAGAGGTAAGTAGCAAAATGCAACAGTTAGCGGTTGAAACGCCAGCAAGTCAAATAAAAATAACTCCGATGAGTGATCCCTACCTTCCGTCCGGCTACTCAGCAGCCAACCGAGATGGGACAAGAACTGGACCGAAAGTTGAGCGCCAGTATACTTCTGCGCAATTTGTCGCCCCGGCGAGCCAGCATTTCTTAAACCATGGTGGTCTGCCAATGGCTTCCACAATTTCTGTCCGGCTTGTCAACAGCGTGATTTCGACTGATTCGGTAAGTCCGGTGATTGCTCTTACCACAAGTGATGCCCTAGATAACGAATCATCAACAGTGATCCCTGCGGGAACTCAAGTTGTGGGCCAAGCGAGCTTTGATGATTTGACCCGAAGGCTGCAAATTCGGTTTCATTCGGTAGTGTTTGAGGATGGCAAACAGCGCGGTATTTCGGGCATTGCGCTGCTTGATGATGGCTCGGCAGGGCTAACCGGAGAGTACCATTCTTCGTCGGTGTTTCAGCAGGCGGGACGATTTTTGAGTACGTTTATCGGCGGCATGGCTGATGGTATGAAGGACAAAGAGGCATCGGCTTCGGGGCAAGTGATTGAGAAAGGATCTGTCAAAAATGGGCTGCTCAATGGCGCCGCTGATGCCGCATCTGATCAGGCTCGGCAAACATCGCAGGAGATGGAGAGAATAAGGCCATTTCTTGAGGTCAAAAAAGGTACTGAGTTTTTGCTCTACTTGGAAAAGGAGTTTGTACCTTGAATCGCGGCTTTGCAGGCGGACCAGGCCCCTCTCAAGGGCATGATCCATTTAAGCTCGCTGTCGCTGGATTTGGTGTCCTTGCGCTTATCAACGTTTGGGATAGATTTCAGCTATGGATTCAACCCTACGGCCCCCAGATTAAAATCGTTGCTTGGTTTGGGGGCTCTGCCGCATTGCTAGGGTCAGCCACATGGCTTTGGAACTACTATGTCACTCACGTCGACTACGAGAAATCTTTAACTAGTTTTGACGAGGCGGCGGTCAAATTGGGCAGCGATACCAGAAATAAACCTCACTATCTAAAGGAGCGTTTTCGCACCATGCACGCTCAAGTCATTGGCACAACAAGCGCCGGCAAAACCGAAAGCGTGATCCTGCCATGGATCATCCGCGATATCGAGCGCGGCAACGGGATACTTATTATCGATGGCAAATCGGATCGTTCTTTTCTGGACAAGCTCTATGGCTATGTCGCTCTGAACAAGAGGCAAGACGATTTCAAGCTGTTTTCGTTGGTTGATGTGCCGAGATCCGCACCATTTAATCCCCTTATAGGCGGCGCTACGGAAGAAATTGCTGAACGGGTGTTTGCGAGCTTCACTATCGAAAACGAGTACTACAGAGGTATGCAGTACCGATTTTTTCAAGCTACGCTCCATTTATTGACGGTTGCTGATTTGCCTCGAAACATTGCCAATGTCATTTATACTCTTACCGAATCTGATTTTTTGGAGGAGTTGTTGTCCCGGCACAGCAATGATCGCGATCTAAAGCCGCTGATGCAATTTGTCAGATTGAGCAACGACAAGCGATGGGAGCTGATCAGCGGTTTGCTCACTAGCCTGGGCCATTTCAATTCATCGAGCCATTCTTTGCTCTTCAATAGCAGTAGCTCTGGGATCGATTTTACCGATGCGCTTACTCAAAATCACATCATCTATTTCCAATTGCCTACCATGCTCTATCCATTTTTAGGTGAAGCCACGGGCAAACTTGCGCTTCAGTGTTTCCAATCAGCCATCGCGAGGCGTCATACATCAGAAGGTTCCACGGACCCTAAGAGGTTTTTTTCATGCTTCTTAGACGATTTTCAGGACTACATTTACCCCGGATTTGGCTCCCTTCTTAACAAGTCAAGATCCGCCAACGTCGGTGTAGTCTTTGCTCACCAAGCCCTCGGTGATCTTGATAAGGTGAGTCCCGCGTTTCGCAATATCGTCACCACCAATACCAACATTAAGGTCGTGATGCGCACCATGGACCCCGATACTTGTGAGTATTTTGCCAAGTCGTTTGGCACGAAAACCTCTGAGAAAAAGACTAGACGCAGCACTCAGGGATTCCTAAGCAAGACGGAGACCGGCGATGAATCGATTCGTGACGTCGAAGAGTATCGCTTTCATCCCAACGTTATCAAAAGCCTTGCTCTCGGCGAAGGGATCATTACGATTCCCCACCCAAAGGGAGTGAAAATCGCGAAACTAGATTTTGCCATGCGTCCATCGGTAGATATCGTGGAACTTCCCCTGATTGAAAAGCTGCCCCATGGTTATCCCAAGCTGTCTAAGCCAATTACCAAAGCAAAGCCCCATAAAATCGAGTCAAAATAGTTGAGAGGATAGATATATGAAAACGTTCACATCAAAACTCGTCATTCTGCTAGCGCCACTTGCCATGTCTTGCGAAACAACCAACGAAGCCGCCGGCCTTGGCTCGGCTACAGGATCTATTTTTGGAGGTGGCATTGGCGCCTTGGTCAACGATGGTGGTTCGCGGGACTTGAGGATCAGAAATGTTGCCATTGGTGCCACATCTGGAGCACTTCTGGGAGCTGGTTTGGGCTACGGTGCTCAAAACGAGATTCAGAGTCGGGAAAAACAGGCTTTTAACAAGGGCAAAGACTCAGGCAGGCGGGAGCTTACAAGCTACGTCGGCAATAACCAACAACCGAATCTCATTCCACCCCAAGTCGAAGTGATCTATGTCGAAGATCAGATCAAGGGGCAGGTCTTCGTGCCCGCTCATATCGAATATCGCATTATCCAACCGGCTCATTGGGAAAAGCAGTGAGAGCATGGCAAAGGTCGGCAGAAAGCGCGGCATCACGCTCACAGGTCGAGACCAGGAACTCATGAAGACGATCGCAAAAGACGGTTTTATCAAAAGCTCTGACATAAGAAAGCAGTTCTGGCCCGATGCCGAGTCCAAGGCTTATCGCATCCGACTCCGAAAACTGTGCGCCTATGATTACTTGCGCGGCATTCAAGGTGATATGGGGGTGCGTTTAGGCTACCTCCTGGGAGCTAAAGGTCGGGACTATATGGCAAGCCAGGCTCTGCCTATGTCTCCCGTGGAAAATATCGCGGCAAGCTACCGGACTGGCTATGATCACGACGTCAAACTGCAAACCATCAGAAAGATTTTGATGAAGTGCCCCATGATCTCTGACTACAAGACCGAAGGAGAACTCCAAAAAGACTTCGCGGAGCATTACCAAAGGCAAAGATATCAAAGCAAATGGCTCAAAGTTCCCGATGCTGCATTCAAGCTCGAAACCAACCAAGAATGCTTGGACGTGATCGTTGAGCTGGAACTCACTAGGAAATCGAATAAGCGCTATCACGAAATTTGTCGCAGGCTGACCACGTCGATTCACTGGGACGTGGTCATTTTTTTAGTCAAGAATCAGGCTTTAGCAAAGATTATCTTGGACCATGCAAAGCGGTTTCAGGGTCAAGATTCAGAGATTCAATGGACCGATCGGAGAAATCGATTTTACTTTTGTACCCTTGACGAATTCCTCGCAAAAGAACTAAGCACGACCTTTGTAGGCACTGATGGTACCTTTTCGCTGAGGGCACCGACTGCAAAAGAAGCGCAAAACCTCTGATTTGAGATCCACGATAGGCTCGATCATTTCCTACTCCCCCAGTAAGTAGGAAATGATCTTCGGCACCCCTCCCACCCCCATGCTAAGTCTATGATTTTCCAAATTTATTGATCCTGTATCTCGTCATCCGGCACCCTTGGCCGCCTTGACCACCCCCTCCCTACGAAGCGTGGTAGGAGGTGGTCAAGGCGGGGGTTGGGATGGCGAGATACAGGATCAATAAATTTGGAAAATCATAGAATTAGCATGGGGGTGGGAGGGGTGTAGAGATAAGAGTGAGAGATATGAATAAAACAAAAAAATAAGGTAAGAAAAAAATGAAACATGAAAAATCAACAAAAATACAAATAGCAGCGGAAGCAGATGAAGCGGTCGAAAAGGTGCTGGCAGAGGTCAATCGGGAATTCAAAGGTGGGCGCATCGGCAAGTCTGAGGTGGTGTCGTGGTTGTTGTTGAAGGTGGCGGAAGAAATGGACTCAGAGTTGATAGCAGAATTGCAGCGAGCCTACTTTGATGAGGTGGTTTATCTGGGATTTGTGGTCGCAGAAATGCGGAAGGCTCAGAAAACAGGGCAGCCTAAGTCGGAGACTCTCGCCGAGTTGCTGGCTCCGATTCAATGCATGGCCAGTCCAGATCCTAAACCACGGCTCAAGCGCAGACCAAAAAATGCTGCGCCTTAATCACTTGTAGCGATTGGGGTCATAGTTGTCACAGGCATCCTTGCTAGTAAGCGACGGACAACCCCAAGGCTTTTGAATCTCTGTCAGTGCCAGAATTCGCATGCGATGCAGCTGCTTTGAAATCTGTTCGGGATTATTGATGGTGTAGTAGTAGCTGGCAAACACCGTGGCAATGGGCAGCAAACTTTTAAATAGTGAGTTCATAATGAATGATCCTTCGTTTGCAATCTCAACTGGTGTTATACCCCGTGGACAAATACACCGCAAGCATCCGATTATAACTTCCATGGTAAAAAAAAGTAAAAAAACCAATTTGATCAACGAAGCCCTCGGCAAGGCTATTCGAGAAACACGCCTTAAGATTCCAATTTCACAAGAAGAACTAGCCTACCAAGCGGGACTTGATCGCTCCTACATGGGCGCCGTGGAACGCGGCGAGTACAATCTCACCATCAAAAACATCGCGCGAGTGGCCATTGCCCTCGATGTCAAACCAAGCTACCTCGTCAAAATTGCTGAAGAATATTGGACTGGTAAGGTTCCTGAAGACAGCAAATAGACACTGATTTTAAATTCCACGTCACACTACTACGCCGTTTACCAATTTCAAAAATCTAGAATTTGGCAAAAAGGGGTGTTAGCATGAAGCACTTTCATCAGTCAGATGATGCAAAGAATCCGCAACGAGGGCTCTTTGACAACCGAATAGACAAGAGATACTTAAATTCTGCGGAACTCGCCGCGCATCTAGGTGTGTCAGAACACACGATCAGAGCCTGGCGCAAGTACCGCATTATTACACCAATCAAGCTCGGCAAATCTGTTCGATGGCTTCTCAACAATGTGGTTGAGGAACTTTCAAAACGGAGATAACCGAATGAAAAGTAGAGACGGAAAATCAAGTTGGCAAAAAACATCATGGGGAAATTTTAGGGTGAGATTTTTTTGTGTCGAAGGCATTCGGCGCAACAAGGTCTGCAAGACCAAAACCGAAAGGGACGCCTTGATCAATGCGATTCGGCGGCATGACAGTCTTGATTTCTGGTTTCCCGAAGAAGGAAGCAACGTTGCTGATCATGAAGTGGGAACATTTAAGGCTCTAGCTGAGAAGTGGCTAGACCATTCAGCTTCGGTTCGCGAGGTTTCGGAGTCATGTTTAAAAAACTACCGATGTCACCTGCGGCATCATATCCTTCCCGAGATCGGCAACAAGGCGCTCAAAGACCTGCACCTACTTTCTATCGAAGATATCGCTTCAAAGATCAAGGGCAAGGCACCGCAAACAAAATCGTATCGCGCTGTTCGCAAAAGTCGAAACGATGAAGAGCCGTATAACGATGAATTTTTGACGGCTGCCTATCGGAGGGAAATTCTGACAGTTGCTTGTATGGTAACCAAGTTCGGATTCGAGAGAGGGCTTCTAGCTTCGAATCCGTTTCGGGAATTTAAACTCCCGGATCTCCCGGAGCAACCCTACGATTATTGGCGGCTTGACGAAGAGGATGCATTTTTAAAATGGCTTGAAGACGGCGCCTACGTAGAGAAGGAAGTCTGCAGGCCGTACAGCAAAATGCGTGGCAAGCCCGAGAAGTTCTTGAAGCGATTCAAAACTCGAGGCGTCGAAGAGCTATACGATGTCGTGTTGTTTGCATTGCGTTCAGGTCTAAGGAAAGGCGAGATTGGAGCTTTGAGTGCTCGGGATATCAATTTTGAACGAAATTGCATCATCGTGAGACGAGCTTTTAGTGAAAAGGAAAATTGCCTGAAGGAGACCACCAAGGGCAAAACCTATCGCATGATCGAGATGAACGCTGATATGAGAAAGATACTTGAAAAGCGGGTGCAGCGAGTCAAATCGGATACAGATCCATTACTCAATACTCGCACCTGGGCTGTCAAGAATTTTTCCAAGTACTGTGCAAAAGCTGGCGTGCGCGAGATCCACTTTCATAGTCTGAGGCATACCTGTCTAACAAATCTAGCCAACGGCTACGGCATGGACTCGCCTTTGCCGCTTCCGCAGGTGCAGAAGATTGCTGGCCACAAAGACATAGCTACAACGATGCGTTATGTCCATGCCGACGGCATCGAAAACACCGGATCAAGGCAGTGGTCGCGAGAGGAGCGCAAGGCTCAGCTAGCAGCGAAGAACGATTTGAAAGAGGAAGTCGTCTCACAAGATCCGCCACCAATTCTCGCCGCCGAGAAAAAAAGCCACCTTCGTCTTGTAAAGACTTCGAACTCTTAATCAGAAGACGCAAACAAAAAACCCCAAGCCCCTGTTACGGGACTTGGGAGTTTTTTTGGTCTAAAAGCAGACAGGCAAATTTCGAAGTGGCCCAGTAAAATGGCCCAGTTGGTGTTTTGAGGGCCATAAGCCCCCAAAATAACTGGAACTAAATTACATCATGCCGCCCATGCCACCCATGCCGCCCATGCCACCCATGCCGCCCATGCCACCACCAGCACCATGGCCAGCGTGTGCACCTTCCTCAGAAGGCTTGTCGGCGATCATCGCTTCTGTCGTAAGAAGAAGCGCAGCTACCGAAGCAGCATTGGTTAGTGCGGTTTTGGCTACTTTGGTCGGGTCGATGACGCCGGCTTCGTAGAGGTCTTCGTAGACTTCGCTCAGAGCGTTGAAGCCGAAGCCGTCTTTGCCTTTTTTCACCTTATCGACCACAACGGCTGGCTCGAGGCCGGCGTTGAGGCTGATTTGGCGAAGAGGTTCTTCGATGGCGCGACGGATGATTTGAACGCCGAATTTTTGTTCGCCTTCAACCTTGATGTTGTCAAGAGCGCCTTGGACGCGGAGGAACGCTGCACCGCCACCAGGGAGGATGCCTTCTTCTACCGCAGCACGGGTTGAGTTAAGGGCGTCTTCTACGCGAGCCTTTTTCTCTTTCATTTCGACTTCAGTCGCAGCGCCGACTTTGATTACAGCTACGCCGCCAACAAGCTTCGCCAGACGCTCTTGGAGCTTCTCGCTGTCGTAGTCAGAGGTGGTGTTCTTGATTTCGTTGCGGATCTGACCCACGCGGGCTTCGATCTCTTTTTTCGAGCCTTTGCCATCGACGATCGTCGTGTTTTCCTTGGTGATCGTAACGCGAGCGGCTTGACCCAATTGGTTTAAGGTCATCGTCTCAAGCTTGAGGCCAACGTCTTCTGAGATCACTTCACCGCCGGTGAGGACAGCAATGTCTTCGAGCATCGCCTTGCGACGATCGCCAAAGCCAGGAGCTTTGACCGCAGAAGCCTTCAAGGTGCCGCGGAGGCGGTTGACAACCAAGGTAGCCAGAGCTTCGCCGTCAACGTCTTCAGCAACGATAACAAGCGGACGGTGCGTTTGAGCTACTTTCTCTAGAATTGGGAGAAGATCTTTCATATTTGAGATCTTCTTTTCGTGGATCAGAATGTAGGGGTTTTCAGCGACAGCCTCCATGCGCTCTGCATCGGTCACGAAATAAGGAGAAAGGTAACCACGATCAAATTGCATACCTTCGGTCGTCTCAAGCGTGGTATCCATGCCTTTGGCTTCATCAACGGTGATCACACCGTCGCGGCCAACCTTGTCCATCGCTTCGGCGATGATTTCACCGATGGTGGCATCGTTATTTGCCGAGATGGCGCCAACTTGAGCAATTTCTGCGCGCGATTTGGTTGGACGAGAAAGTTTGCCAAGTTCAACAAGCAGTGCTTTTACAGCGGTCTCGATGCCTTTTTTAAGTTCCATTGGGTTGTGACCAGCAGCAACCAGCTTGGAACCTTCGCGATAGATAGCTTGAGCCAGAACGGTCGCGGTGGTGGTACCGTCACCGGCTGAGTCCGAAGTCTTGGACGCAACTTCTTTTACCATCTGGGCGCCCATGTTTTCGAACTTGTCTTCGAGTTCGATTTCTTTTGCGACAGAAACGCCGTCTTTGGTGATATTAGGAGCACCAAAGGAACGATCGATCACGACATTGCGACCTTTAGGACCGAGCGTGACTTTTACCGCATCGGCCAATGTATTGACACCTTTGAGAATTTTGCGGCGTGCTTCTTCGCCAAAATTAATTACCTTAGCTGACATATGATTCCCTTTCCTAAGGATGTTTAAATTATTTCGTTATTTCTCGATCACACCAAGCAGGTCATCTTCGCGAAGGATCAGGTGTTCGACACCGTCAAGCTTTACTTCGGAGCCTGCGTATTTGCTGAACAACACTTTGTCGCCAACTTTAACGTCTGGCTTTGAAACTTTGCCATCGTTAAGGACTTTGCCGTTGCCTACAGCCACGATTTGGCCTTCCATGGGCTTTTCTTTAGCATTGTCCGGGATGATGATACCGCTTGCGGTTTTTTCTTCAGCTTCAATGCGCTTGACCAGGATACGGTCTTGCAAAGGTCTAATCTTCATATAACCTCCCAAAAGGATGTAAAGAACGAGTCATTGGGCGATAGAATGCTTTTGCAAGCTTGCCTTGCTAAAGATCTCGCTGTCCTCGCGTAACGCACCATAAGATAAGATTAGAAGCTATGGTGTCAAGGGACTTCCGAGAATATTTGGAGAAAAGATTTAAGTTAAATAATATCAGTGGCTTATTTAGAAGAAGATCGGACTTATCGCCTTCATGTCAACTTTACGTTCGTCGATGTAGCGGATATCGAATCTATGCAGGGCGATCTCGCTAAGCAAAAAAGTGCGAGCTTTGATTGAAGTTGAGTCCTCGTCGAGATTTAAACAAAACGGACGGGGATCTTTCGCCTTGGGCTCAATCAAAAGACGTAAATGTGGCGCTGTTGGATTGGCCGATGAAACTAGACTTATTTGACATATATTTTCCCATTCGTAGAACAGACGGTTGAATCGAGTTGCAACCTCTATTCCTCGGTAGGTCACGGTGATGTTTTTGAGGCTGCGTACCCAAGTGTAGATGATAGCAAGCCAAGGCGACAGCACGAGCAGACCGAAAGCTGCGAAGATGGTCTCTCCAGTTAAAGCCCAGCCTTTTTGCTCTGATAACCTTGTGATCATCAAAAAGCTGATGCATCCGACCAGCCCAAACAACGAGATTTTTACCAAAGCTCGCGGGTAGGCCAAGAATCTTCGTCCACCCCCGGGTAAATCGTCGGTAAAGTAATAGTCTATTTGGCGTTGTTGAAGGTACTCGATCGCATCCTCATCATCGTTGGCGGATTGGAGGATGCGCTGCCAAATTCTTTCTTCTTCTTTAAAGCGTCCCTCGGCTGCGAAAAGGCTCGCTTTGATTTTCAGGGCCTCAAGATTGTTTGGACCAAGCTCGAGGAGATTGTCTAACGCGTTCGAGGCCTCGCGGTACTCGCCTTCATCGATCATCTGCTGGATTGCGGTGATGTGTTTCATAGCTGTATGGGTCGGCACAATCGCTACAAAACTTGAGTTAGGATTTGCCTTTCGCGAGCTTTACGTTAGCGTTGTATTTGACGCCGATCGTAACAAAAGTGCCCTTATTGTCAGTAATCTGAAGGGTTAAGTCCTGAGTGCGTGGTTTTCGTGGAAGGGTTTCGGGAACTGCAAAATATTCGGCTTTGCCAACCAAAGTATCCTGCCCCCAGAAGCCAAATTTCTTGGCTCTTTCAAACATCGTAATAACGACTTTGACTGCCACCTCCTCCTCACGTACCTTGAATTCGTTCATGGTTTCAGCCACCAGGGATCTAATCTGATCGCCTTTAAAACTAACCTGCGGGTAGTGCGCAGGATCGCTTGTATAGTTGCTCAGAGACTTTACCGCGAAATCACCATACTCACCCAATGAAAGCGGGATTTTTTTGCGTTTCTCCAAGTCAAGTTCGAGCTCCTCTTTAGAAATAATCAGGGCATAAGCGTCGGCTTTAAAATAATACACATTGTCGCCAGAGGGGTCATGATTGCCCGCTCTTAGCGTTTCGGTGGAGATTTCATGATCTAAGTTGAGATAATTTACAGGTTCATCCGCATAGCCGTGCTGAGCTGGGAAAAAACCAAGCAGGCCTATAAGGGTTGTCATGAGATGCGAGCGATTCATGAACGGGGTATCGGAATATCCCGAGTATTCTAAAGCTGGAACGCGTAGACCTGCTCTTCGCCAAAGACACTGCGTAGAGATGCCAACTGCTCAGTCACGGTATCGCCACAGAGCAATGCCAAGATCATTCCTCCTCCGCCGGCTCCCGTCGTCTTTGCTGAAAGGCAGCCCAAGCGCTTGCAGATCGCGACCATGTCGCTAAGCCGATCGGTAACCACCCCCAATTCATCGAGCTTTGCTGCGCACTCGTCCATGACAAGAGCCAGACCCGCTTGGTCCCCAGCCTCCAATGCCTCCGCCGCATCAACCGAAATTCGATCAAACTCGGCGATGCGCAGGTCTCCTTGGGACCCGTGAAAAAATGGGGAAGCTAATTGAATCATTGTCTTGGTCGCGGCACGCACCCGGCTATCGACCAACGCAAATGACAATCGCTTGCCGGGCGCAGCAGCCAAGACTCGCGCCGGCTCCGATCTGCGAAACAAAATGCCTTCTTCCATCGCGACCACCATGGTGTCCAAACCCGACGGTTTGCCATGAAACCTGCGTTCTAAGATATTGGCATCATGCGCGATCTGTGCCGCAGTCCCAACTTGTCCAATGCTCCCCATAACGGCCTTCAGCGTAGCAACACAAAGGGCTGCTGACGAGCCGACTCCCGCACCAATGGGTAGATCCGAGCCACCATCGATTGCAAGGTTTAGAGCTGGCAATTCGAGCAAGGCTAAGGCTTCGCGCAAAATTTCGCGCAGGTGTTTGATCAGCTGGCTATCGCGCCATCTGTTTTCCAAACCGGCCTGCGAAGGGGTAACGGAAATATTGAGCCTTAATTGCCTAAGTGGCAGCGCCACGGCACGACTGCCATAAACCACGGCATGCTCGCCCACGAGAATCGCCTTGCCGCATGCGGAGGATTCAAAAGGGATCGCCTGATCAAATCCGAACCAAGGTTTTTTTTCCTCTGTGGTCTTTATATACATGGCCAACCTTCGTTCACCAAATCCACGTCGCAATCCTCCACCTTAGGACCCGAACCCATAACATCATGAAACAAACTGACCGTAGGCCAACAGTCTTGCAATATTTTTCGCAAGATTTCAATATCTTTTGGTCCACCCAGCATATGCACGTTTGGCCCGGCATCCATCGTAAAGTAGACGGATAACCCAAGCTGTTTGCGTGTGGTGCGAAGCCAGGCCAGAAATTCGCCGACTTCTTTGCCAAAGTAAAACACCGGGGGCGTTGAACTCATGATCACAGCGTGCATCTCAAGCGCTTCTTGTTCGATGATAGGCCCGAGCGCCGTCAGGTCGCGCTCGGCAATCGCTGCCAGGATTGACTTGGCCCTATCTTCAAGCAAGGCGAGCCGAGGTGCAAAAAGGGGGCTTGTCCAAGCCAATCGATGCGCCTCGGTAGAGCCAACCTTCTTGGGTGTATCCGAAAAAATCGCCACAAGATCGTGAAGCTCCCAATCCTGGGAACCGAGTTTTTTTACTTTTTGTGCCTCAGGATCATCGCCCCTATGCCAGTGCACAAAACCGCCAGCCATGCTTCGGGTGGCACTGCCCGAACCCAGACGCGCATAACGCGCTAACGATTGCCAACCGTTCTCGTCATCGAGCATCTCGCGTACGACACCGACAGATGATGAAGCCGCCGCAACCGCCAAAGTTAGCGCCGCAAAACCTGAGGCGCTGCTGGCCATCCCGCAGCCAGTGGGAAAACTATTGCGGCTATCGATCATTAGTTTGACTGACGAACGAAATTCACGGAGCATAAAATCAACATGACAAAATATCTTGGGATCGCTCGCGCGCTCAATGACCTCGCCGTTGAGTTTGATTCGATGATCGGGGCCATCCCAAGGCTGCGCACGGCAGTCGGTGAACGCCCGGCTCAAGGTCATTGAAATAGAATCATTGGCCGGCCACTGATACGCTGGGTCTGATTTTCCCCAATACTTTAGAACTGCGATATTGCTTGGAGCCGTAGCCCTGATCGATCTCATAATTCCTCAGTTTTTTGTCATCGTTAACCTAGATGCGGTCAAACTCTGAGGCGCGAGTCGCCATCCAAATTGATCCAAAGCGATTCGCGCCGGTGCCACGGCCTCGGCGGCGCCGACTAAAATCAGCGCGTCTTGCCCACCTGCTCCCGATGTTTTGAAACTCCACGATTCATCACAGCCTTCCACTTGTTCCAAGATCGCGACAAGCTCTGACGGAAAAGCTGGGCTGCCCTTTAATGCTAGGCGTGCAGCGGCAACGCAGTGGATTAAACGCTTAAGTCCGTGGTCGCTGTACTGACCGAATAACTTGGACCATTCCTCTGTCAGTTCGTTCATTGCTATTACCAGCTTGGACCAGCGCTCTCTGTCACAAAGCCAAGTCATGGTCTCGTCTACAGTCAAAGCGGTTTTGTTTCCCGTTGGTCCAATCATGATATGCAGCCAATCGCATCGACCCAACTCCAGCGCCATGCATGCACCGGGCCAATGCTGGTCTTTAAATGACAGTCGCACCAAGCCGCCATGGAGCTGAGTGGCAAAATCATAGCCGGACGCCCAACGCTGCTGATCCCTTTGCAAGGCAAGCGCAAGCCGCGCAAGCTCCCACTGCTTGGCTGGATCGGGCAATTCGTCGTAAGCGAGCGCATAGAGTCCGAAGATTACCCCGAGCCGTAGCGCCGACGAACTTCCAAAACCTGCCGTCAAGGCAATACCGGCGTCGGCATGAACATCGGCACCTGCTAGTCCAAATTCACGCGCGGCAAGGCACACTGCCTGGCTAAAAGGATTGGTCGGCACATGAATTGTAGCATCAGTAAAACACTCCTCTTCCGACCAAAGGTCCGAGCGTACTGTAAATCCGATAGCGGCGCTGCGGACGGTTACGGTCATGGTTTCGCTTACGGTCGCGGCAAGGCAAGGTTCGCCTCTGAGGACTACGTATTCGCCCGATAGCATGATTTTTCCCGGAATCCTTGTCGCTATGACGCGATTTTGCTGCATCAGTGTGTGACCTCAGTGCGCTTTTGCATCACGAGATTTTTCTGATGAAGCCGCATGTGACCTTTTTGAATTCCTTCGGAGGCAAGGGCTCTTAGTGCCGATAGATTCTGCGCTAGACCCACAGCGCAAAGGATTTCGGATAAGACCATGGCCGACGGCATGCCTAGTAGCTTCAACGCGGCCTGAGCAGTGGGATGCAATTTGGTGACCCCCCCGACGGTTCCGACTGCCATGGGAAGCTCGATTTCGCCGACGAGATTGCCTTCTGCTGTGCGGGTCCACCTGGTCATCGGTTGGTACACCCCGTTTCTGCAGCAATAGGCATGCGCGCCCGCCTCGACTGCGCGCCAGTCATTGCCTGTCGCGATCAAAACTGGGTCGATGCCGTTCATGACCCCTTTGTTATGGGTCGCCGCGCGGTAAACATCGTGGCAAGCAAAAAGATAAGCCGATTCGATCCCACGAACGACCTCCTCGCCATCGAACTCCTTGGAGTCGAACACTTCTTTTTTGATCAAGCAGCTTGCGCGTGCCAAGCGTTTGTCGCAGAGATTAGTCAGGATGCGCAAGCCTATCTGCGCGTCCACCCAATCGGCCACATAGGTTGACACTTTTTCACACATCGTATTGACGATATTAGCTCCCATGGCATCCCGGGTATCAACGTCGATGTACAATATCAGCGATTTGATTTCGCGGATGTATCTCCATGTCATGTCAAGCGCTCCGCCGCCGCGTGCCACAAGCGAATTGTGACCCTCGTTCGCGTAGCGGAGAATTTCAGCTTTGCGTTCAGTAAATAGCGCGTCGAAATCAAACTCTCCTCGTGGGAAGAGCTGAATTTGGCCGGTCATGATCGGGTCTGTGCTTGAGGTGGTAAAACCGCCACTTGGCCTTGTCAGCTTAGCTCCATGACTTGCTGCGGCCAAAACACTCGTTTCTTCGACGGCCATGGGAATGAGAATATCCTGGCCATTGATGCGAAAATTAGTGGCGATCCCTAAGGGTAGACTAAAACCGCCGATCGCGTTTTCGATAAACACGTCCGCTAATTCAGGCGTAAGAGCTCCATACTCGCTGAGCGCGCGCCGGTCGTCGAAATTGAGTTCTGCAAATTGGCAGATCGCCTCGCGGCGCTCGCCCTGGGGAAGCTCGTAAAACCCAGGAAGGCGTGATGATTTAATGGGACCCGTAAAATTACTCATCACAGCTAGATTCTTGTCCAGTTCCACCGTCTTTGACTCCTCAGGAATGTCCACTACCGTTCAAAACAAACGAACGAAATTCAGCTTCCAAGGGATGACCGAGGCATAGGCGCGGCCTTAGGTCCGAAATTTTTCGTGCCCCTGTCGTCATCATTGTGATCTCAAGACCCCTCTTTAAAGTCTTGAGCACCT
Source organism: uncultured Oligoflexales bacterium (assembly GCA_964582405.1). Lineage (GTDB taxonomy): Bacteria > Bdellovibrionota_B > Oligoflexia > Oligoflexales > Oligoflexaceae > CAZOSN01. The sequence continues at coordinate 24,407 of CAZOSN010000018.1, forward strand.
CGACGACAGCACCTTCTGACACCAACGCGGCACGCAGGAGCGGCAAACCGACCCCGACAAGGTTTGCCCCGAGAGCGCAGGCTTTGGCAACCATGAGGCCGTCGCGGACGCCGCCAGTTGCAATGAGAGGCAACTTTGGGCACTCAGCCCTGACCGCTGCGAGGCTGTAAGCGGTCGGTATCCCCCAGTTGCGAAATGTGGTGCCAAGATCATGGGTCATGCTCGAGGGACTGCGCAGCCCCTCGATATAACCCCACGAAGTACCTCCGCGTCCACCAACATCAATGGCATTAACTCCTGCCTCAGCGAGTTTGCGCGCAGTAAGTGGATCGATTCCCGAACCTACCTCCTTGATCATCACCGGCACAGGCGACCTGCGGCAAATCTCGGCAATCCGCGCAAGGATTCCGGAAAATGCCCGATCCCCTTCGACCTGAATGCATTCTTGCAGCACATTGAGGTGCAGGGCCATCGCATTGGCCTCAACCATATCCACAGCGCGCAAAAATTGGTCGAGCGCATCTTTTTGCCGTAACTGTGCAAACCCGAGGTTTCCAAACAGAAACACTCCAGGTGCATGCTTTTTGACATTAAAAATTCCAGCATAGCGCGGATTTTCTAGCGCAATCCGTTGAGATCCAACCCCCATCGGTATCCCGAATTGCTCTGCGGCTCGCGCCAAGCGGATATTGATCTCCATACCCTTATCGATCCCGCCTGTCATGCCTGTAATCATGAGTGGAGCCTGGAACCTCGCTCCCAGGAAATCGACCGAAAAATCGAGGTCGCTCTCGTCGAGTTCGCTCAGAGCATTGCACACAAAGTTAACCTGATCAAAGCCCGAAAACCGATCGGATGACTCCACGTTCTCGTGCCTGCATATTTCGATATGCTGATCCTTGCGCACCTGCCCCAATAGATCCAAGACCGTCACCTCATCGTCGAGGTAGAAAAGCTGCTTGAGCGGCTCATGATCATCTTGGGCATGCCCGCGGAAAGAATACGTCCGCCCGCCCGGAGGTAGGCTCACAACAAGCTCTTCGCTGCCGGCTAGTCGCTTGGTGCTGTCCGCTAGATTGAGGCTAAACCTATTGGTCGCAATTTCGGTAATAAAACCAGTCTTACCTGATTCGGAATACCAGGCCAATGGTGACACTAGCTTGACGGACTCTAGATTCTGCAATTGGGCTCCTTAATCCTGGAGATAGATGTTCATAGCATCAAGATCTCATCCGGCAAATAATTTTCCATGATGTCAACATGACGAGTTAGGTCTGCAAAGGACAATAAATTCGTAACCCTAGCGAATAATGGGGATTCCTCTGCCTTTGTCAGACAACTTGAGCCGAGGCCTTGCCGGCGCGCAAAGGCCGCGCTATGGCATCACCGCACAAGGGAGGTCGTCATGAATCGCATCCTGATTCTATTTGCTTGGCTCGCCGTGTTGGCTGGTCTCTTTCGAGTTGCGCAGAGTTACCATGCATTAGCCGATTTGGCGGATATTACTGCACAACGCCTTGACCGCTACTACGAGAGCCAGGCCTGTGGGCGCTACCTTGCAGGCTTAAAGAACCTGGATGCGGCCGAGCCTTTTCTTCTAACTTTGGGGGTACCTCGGGCTGAGTCTTCTGCGGCCATCGAGGCCGCAAGGCAAGAATGGGAAGCGGATTATCCTCGGCTCCAGGAACTGTGCGCCGATGCTGCCAGGTTGGTGTTCTACCGCGAGAACACCGCCGCCTCACGCGGCTTTCCGAATTGGAGTTTTCGCGTACTCGGAGAGCGATCATGACCAACGGACACCAAGCAGGGGAAATTGATCTTATAATCGTCATCGTCCTTATTTTCCTCCTGCCTCTCAATCTGGCCCGCATCGAACGGCTCTTTCGAGCGAGCCAGGAGCGAACCTTGGGCGATTTCTTGCGCGAATTTCGTCCGGGCTGGCATGCGGATTCTGCCAAGGTGGAGACAATTTGGGTTCGGGGGCAATTTCGCCCTATGCCACCACGACTTGATTACGGTGCTGTAGCCGGAGTTTTGCGCTGGCCCGACGCCGTTTGCCGACCTCTTGCCAAAACCCGCGAGGAGGATGCATGGCGCTCTCACTGCCTAAATTCAAATTAGATCCGATCGCGGCAAAGCAAATCAAGCCATTTCTCAGCATTGGCTGCGTATGTCTGCTCACCGGTATCCTGATCGGCTTCCAAGCAGCTGAGGCTCATAAGACCAAAACACCGCCCCTTGATCCCAGGAATCTTCTGATACCGATCCCCAAGCGCTGGCAAAAATGGCCTCACTTGGACCTTGGATTTTATATTCTTGAGGAAGACGACTTGACTGGCACCGTCTGCCTGTTTCCCGACGCGCCGCTCATGGCCCGTCACCTTGTGAACCTCGATGTCATTGAGGTCGGTCTCAACGACTTTCCTACAGGTTTACTGCGCTATTTCATGAACCCAGCAAAAGGCCCCAAAGCCATCAAGGCGAGCGATCCACTCGCCGCACGTTACCTCCCATGCTCCAGCCGCCAGAGGGTGGTCTATGAAAAATAGGATGATTGCTCTAGCTATCGTGGTTCTCCTTTATTTCGAGAATTCCGCTGGATTTGCCACGGACGAATTCAACGAGGTGGCGCTTGCGCCTGGCGATTCGCAGGTTGTTCTTTTTCCCAAAAAAGTCGATCTCCATCTTAATAAACGAGATATCATTGATCTGCAGTGGCTCAATGATCAAAGCTGGCGCATCACGGCCCTGCGCACTGGCGTCGTGTTAATCAAAGGGATCAATGAGGAGGGTCAAGAGGCCGTTCGAACTATTGTCAAGGTCAGTCCAATCCAAGACGAAACCAAGAGCGATCAAGAGGATTCGCTAGCCAAACTTTGTCAGACCGAACATCTCAAATGTGGCGCAGAAGGCCGAGTCGTAAGCGGCGAGGTCGATCATTGGGCGACCTACCTGAAAGCCTATGGTTTGTGCCGTCGATTTGAAACCTGCACTTTTTCGCTCTTGCTCTCGCCGCGGGGGCTGGCGCGCTTTGCGACCGATCTGGAAAAAATCCTTGCCACCAATGTCGAGGCCGAGCGGCTTAGTTCGGGCAAACTTCTTGTCATCGTCCCCTGCGATCGCAAAGCGTTGCCCGAAACAGATAAATTGATTGACAGCCTGACCGATGGTGCCGAGTCCAAGAATTTTCTTACGGTAAGCTGCAACAGAAGCCTCACCGATCTCGCTTTTAAACTCACGGCTAAGATTTTCTATGTCCGCGACAGCGATTCCGAGGATCTTGGCGTCGATTGGCAGAAGAAAATCACAGGAAGCGACGAGCCCAAGATCAAAGCCTTCCTTGAGAAAAACCAAAATCGAGTCTTAAGCGATCCGACGATCGAAATCAGACTGGATCAGGACATAGAGATCCGAAGCGGGGGCGAAGTTCGAATCATTAGCCAGGGCGAAAACCCCGCTGAGCATTGGCGTCCGACTGGTATCGTGATGACGGCACGCTGCGGGTACATCGCTGGGCAACAGTTCTCCCTGCGCTATGCGCTCAAGCTGAGCCTTGAGAACAAATCGGTTGCAAGTCAAATGAATGCAAGCATGCTTTCGAGTGTAGCAACCTTGATTTTGGGCGAGGGCAAGGTTTTGGGTGAGATCAATTCCGTTTTTAACCGCGATGGCCAAGAGAGTGTGCCAATTCTAAGCGCAATCCCGATCATTGCGCCCTTGTTTCGATACGAATTCAATGGCGAGAGTCAATCAAAGGTGTATCTGTGGGTAAAACTAGAAAAGGCCTAGTGGACTGTCAGGGACGAGGTATTAGGCTCTATGTTTTGCACGATACCTGGTCATACCAAGCCTTTCAGGTCCGATAACCGCCCCACCAACTTCCAAAATCAATCCGGAAGACGTGCCGGGCTACAGGCCTAATTCATCGAGAGTGAGCGAAAAACTCGGCGCAAACTGACGCATAAAATAGTCCACTTCGGGAAGCTTGTAGGCGCGAATTTTCTCCTCGAGACCGATCTTGGCGCGATTGAATTCACGATTTCCTGCGGCAATTTCTTCGAGGCATTTTAGATAGGCACAAATCGTGTCTGATGCTTTTATCAGCTGACTGATTGGTTCCGAGGATGGTTTAGGCATTACAAGGCTAGCGTAGTCGTCTTGCAGCTCGGCTGGTAGAAAAGACAGCAGCTTGATACAGGCCTCGTGCTCCATCTTGCGATACGCATCACGAATCTCTGGACTAAAGTACTTAGCGGGCGTTGGCATATCACCGGTGAATACTTCCGATGCATCATGAAAGATACCCAGAAGTGCAAGTTGTGCCGGATCAAAATCGCGCGCAAAATAGCGATTGCCGATCACCGCCAGAGCATGAGCCACGACCGCGACCTGCAGACTGTGCTCCTGGACATTTTCGTGGCGGATATTCTGCATGAGCGCCCATCGTTGGATCAGCTTCATGCGCGAAAGATAAGCAAAAAAATGACTCACTGCTCGCGGACTCCCGCTAATACGGAGGTTACAAAAAATAGATCACCTACCCTAGGAGACGAGGGCAATCGGCGCGCCACAGTCGTCATGAGAGTACCCAAAAAATGGATGTTTTTTGGGAATATGCTAACTGCGTGAGCTCTAAAAAAAACACTCGCGTGCAGAACATTGTCGGGTGAGAGCCGAAAGTGAACCTCGCGAACGCATTTTGCATCGGAGTCCAACTCATGGCTTGCCAAGGGGTTGGGTGCCACGGTGATCAACGCACGCTTGCTTTGCGGAAATCGTGTCAAGCAGTCGATCACATTGGCGATCTTCGACTGCATTTCAGCAGAGTAGTCGCCTTGCGCGCCGCCGCGCTCAGGGCAGAAATAGGCTTCATCGCCAGACTCTAGCGGTAGACCAAGGTTCTTTCGCGAATAGGCTTCAAGCGCCGCGCGAGGAAAAAGCGGAGTCTCGATCACAAAATCAGTCATCTTGATTAAACGATGGAAATTATAAACAAGAGAGCCTGTCGCAGTCTCTCGATGCATCTCAGCCAAAGCTTCGTGTGGCGTCAGAGAGCTGGTCAAAATAGTCCCCCCGATTGTTTCATTTCGAGGTAATTGATCGGCCACTGGCGTTCATAAAAATCGCGCAATTGGTTTGTTGCCTCGGCAGTCGATAGATTCCGAATATAGCCTGGATTCACAAGGTCAGGTAGCGGCACAAAATCTTCTTTACGTCCGGCAGACGGCGTCTTTTGAAAGAGCAGGGGATCTTCATCAAAGCACCGAAATCCTAGCATGGCGCGCGGTAACGACAATTCAGGTACACTATGGCGGAATCTAATGTTGTTAAACACTAAAAGATCACCAGGGTGCGAAAGCGGGGTGTGCACGGTGTTGGTGAGCGTGTCGCGTAATTTTGTTCCTTGCGGCTCGGTTGAATTTTCGTTGGCAAGCGTAATGACAAAAACATACTGTGGCAAAATCCCTTCCTCGAGCTCAAATTCTGTAGGGCTCTTGCGCTTGTATTTGATGTAATGCCCATCAAAGTGCTCAGCAACCTCTTTGCTGCTACCTTTGTACCACTGAAAATTTAACATCGACCGCGACGACGGGCTGATCCTGTGGCCTAGAAAGGCCTCGAGCATTTCATTGTGTACAGCAAGTAAAGGCTTGAGCAACTGTCCCAGAAGCGGGACCGTGGGCAAAACTGATGGTTCGAGAGATATCATCATAGCATGTGACACGCGAGTTTCGGTGGAATCTGAATACAGCGCGCTATTGTTCTTGAGGTGCTCTTCCGTATAGTTTTGCGCTTCCATGATTTTCAAATCATTCATCAGAATTTCGGCTTCGGATTCTGTGATAAACTGAGGCGACCGCGCGAAGCCGGTTTTGACCACCTCGTCACGCAGTTGATTGAGATTAAATCGAAACATGCTGGGTCTCCTCGGCGTTTGCGCGTGAGATCGTTTTGATTTCGAGAAATTCATGGAGGCAGTCGTCACCTCCTTCGCGACCTATTCCTGATGCTTTCCATCCCCCAAAAGGGGTCTGAATATTGGCGATATCAGTGGTATTGGCTCCGATCATCCCAAATTGGAGAACGCGGGTGGATCGGGTGATTTTGCGGTCGTCTCTGGAATAGACATAAGCTGCCAGGCCATATTCCGTGTCATTTGCCGCTGCAAGCACCGATGCTTCGTCATCGAATCGGTAAAATACGGCGACTGGTCCGAAAATTTCTTCACGATAGATGGCCATAGTCGGTGTTGCATCGACGATCACCGTGGGCTCGAAAAACAGGTCCCCAGCTTCGTGACGTTTGCCGCCGCAGAGAATTCGCGCGCCCTGGGCCACGGCATCACGAATCAATGATTCAATCTTGTGAACGGCCTTTTCGTTAATCAGCGGGCCAACCTCGCTGTTAGCCAGGTGCCCCGGTCCAAGCTTTTGGGACCTAAAGGCTTCCGTTGTTCGGGATACTAGCTCATCGAAGATTTTGCCGTGAGCAAAGATGCGATTAGATCCAAGGCAAATCTGCCCAGCATTGTACAGCTTAGAACCGCAGATACCCTGTGTCGCCAAAGTCAGATCCGCGTCGTCAAAGACGATAAATGGTGCGTTGCCGCCCAATTCTAATAACACTTTTTTTACATAAGGAGCTGCCTTGGCAAGCAATTGTCGGCCAACAACTGTGGATCCTGTGAATGAAATCAAGCGGACACGGGGATCTTGCAGTAGGGTCTCGCCGACGGGTCCCGGATTATCGGTCGTGATAACGTTGAGAACGCCAGGCGGTAGATCTGCCATTTGAGCCAATTTCGCATAAGCAAGCGCTATCAGAGGCGTCTCCTCCGAAGGCTTGACCACGACGGTGCAGCCTGCCGCAAGTGCCGAGGCTACTTTGATCATCACCGCTGCGCTTGGAAAATTCCATGGTGTGAAGCATGCCACCACACCGATCGGCTCACGCCGAACGAGAGTCGATCCTGTGGGTTTTTCCCATGAAGTCGTTGCGGCTACTTTGCAAACCCAATCGATGCAATCTTGTGCAAATTGAATCTCGTGTCCCGCTTGCTTGAGCAATTTACCCTGTTCGCGCGTCAGGATACCTGCTAACTCTTGGGCGTGGTCGGCTATGAGGTCACGCCAGGTTTTAAGTATTTGTTGTCGCGCCTCAATGCTTCGGCTGGACCAGCTTGGAAATGCGGTATCTGCCGCGTCTATAGCACGCTTTGTGTCGGTCACATCACAGTTGGCCACATCGGCGATTTTTTGGCCATTGCTCGGGTCAAGAACGGCAAAGGTCGCTTTTTTTTGGACAAATGCTCCATCGATAAAACATTCAGTAAGCAGAATATTAGGCATGCTGACCTCGTTTAGCATCGTGGGAGCGATCCAACACAAGCACTGGTTTGATCACATCGCGATGAGGATCTTCCATGGCTGTCATGGCATCGTTGATCGATGCCAGACCGTCAAATTTGGTGATCATTTTTTCAAAAGGGAAGAGACCTTTTTTCCACAAATCAAGGAGAGTCGGTAAAAAGACCTTGGGATCGGAATCGCCTTGAACGACGCCTCGCAGTGATTTTCCTGGCAAAAGCTGAAGCATCTCGATCGTGACCTCCGTGCCAGGTTTGCCTGGGGCGATCATGGCGGTGGTTCCTAAAACACCACACACTTCAACCGCCTGCCTCAGAACCGCCGGAACTCCCGTCGTGTCGATTGCATAGTCCAGTCCAGTCTGGCCTAATTTACGCAGCTTATCGGTATAACCACTGTCATCTCTGGGATTAACCGTAAGATCAGCGCCAAGTTCGCGGGCCAAGGCAAGCCGACTCGGCCGGATGTCAACGGCAGCAATCGATTTTGCTCCGACCGCACGGGCCGCCATAATTGCGGAAAGACCCACAGCACCGCATCCAAATACTGCAATGGTCGCACCGGGTTTTACGGATAGGCTATTCATAACGGCACCCGCACCTGTCTGTATGCCACAGCCCAAGGGGGCCAGGCTGGACAGTGATAGGGTGCGGTCAACCTTTACAACTTGACGCACTGAACACAAAGAATAGCTCGCGAACGACGACTGCTGAAAAAAAGCACCATGCAGGGCTGGTCGACTGCTTTGACTCTGTTTTTCCCAGCAGATCGTGGCGCGGCCACTGGCGCTGACGCCAGAAAAATTCAGACTGCCATGGTCGACGCAGTATGAAGGTTTGCCCCCTGAGCAAGCAAAACACTGCCCGCATGCGGCAAAACTCATGACGACATGGTCACCTACCCCTACCCCAGTCACATCAGGGCCAATCGCCTCGACCACTCCCGCGCCCTCATGACCAAGTACAATTGGAAACGGACAAAGGCCATTGGACTTAACCATAACATCGGTATGGCAAATCCCGGCGGCTACAACGCGCACGAGGACCTCATCACCCTGGGGCGCATCAATCGCGACGCTTTCTATGGTCAGAGGTTCCAAAGGTGCATGAGCGACGGCGGCTTCCATTGACTTTGCGAGTTTAGGGGTCACAGGGGCAACCTTTCAAAGAGAGAGATGTGGGACTATGGGTATCGCAGATCATGGAAGCGTGGCAAGGAAAATTCAGCCTAATGACAGGGGTGCTGCTGCTGCGTAGCAGCTGGCGCGGACGCACCGGTGCTATGTTCTGATGAGTGATACGACGGAGGATATCTGGCCGGTCATGCAAGTAATTTCAACACGTTGCCAAGCAATATTCCTCCCCACTTCGTTCGTTCGGGGCAGGTCGCTGGCACGAAACGAAGTTTCGCGCTACAAGGCAAGTGTTACCGTATAACTTTGTCGCCCAGAGCAATCATGCCGCCGCGTCCAAGGCGTAGCCTGGCGCCAAAGGTGGGTTTTGCGCCTCTCAGATTGATCAACGTTCTGAGCGGTTCTTGTCCTTGCTTTACGCCGGCAAATTGATCGACCGTAATGACAGGACAACGGGTACAGGGGTCGATGTTTTCAAAGTACGCACCGCCGATCTGAATACGCTCCCAGCTGTCCTCTTCAAAAGGTGCTGCACCTCTTATGACAATATTTGGTCTGAAGCGTTCCATACCCACTGGCTGGCCTAGCTGTCTGTTTAACGCTTCAAGCGAGGCTTCATTCGTTAGCAGGACTGGCACACTGTCAGCAAAGCCCATAGGTGAATTTTTGCGCATTCTGGGCACCGAAGGATCGAGCGCGACCAGCCGGCAATCAACGCCGAGGAACCGACTCAGACTCTTTGAGTAGATCTCGCCGACTTCGAGCGCACTCAAGACATCGCCCCAAACCGAGACCGAGATTTTTTCTGAACTCTCAGAAGGCATAATTTCAAGGGAATTCTGTCCAGGAATTTCGAGCCAAAGGGATCGTTCGGCGAGCTTGGCCTTGATTAAGGCCATTTGCGGCAAGGCTCTCTGGCTCAAAAATTTTCCGTTGGTGCCCACGATCATGAGGCGCCGGTCATTGAGCGGGCCAAGCTCGTCCATCATAAGGTGCGTAACACTGATGCCAGCACAGGATTTTATCGGATAGATACAAAGACTCACAACTTCCATGGAGGCAAACCAATTCTGCTCAGTTTGCCGCCCATCCTAGCCTATTCCACTTCAAATACATAGTGTATCAAATCAGCTTTGCAAAAAATTTGCTCCGTTGTGTAAGATTCTGCGTTTTCGTCCTTCCGCGCTTCTGTGGTAAAAAAATGTATCGCAGCACCACGGAAGGACAGAAGGACGGAAACGCAGAACGAAAATTTTCTGCAAACCCGCCATAAGAAAATGAAAGTTGTTCAAAGTGTTATAGGCTGGTCCCGATACCCACGATCGTCCCTGATTTTTCTACGGACGCCGTATTTGTTATGAAACAAAGGCTATTGGGCACATTGCAGGTTTCGGCGGCCGTAAGGCTATAGAATGCCTCGATCGTCAAGTCTGCTGATCGACCCATGAGAACGCCAAATCCAACATTGGCTTTTCGAGCAAGCGCGTGTTCATTGTAATTGGCAAAGCTCGTGGCCCCCACAAAAAATCGGCCCGCTTCCGTGTGGTAGGTGTAATCCAGCCCGCCACCATAGAGCGCAAAGCGATGCGCCACGAGTTCGTTGCGCGGTGTGTCGGTATCTTCGAGCAGCAAGTGAGGGATCTCCCGGAAGGCTCCGCCGAGCTTCAAACCAATGCTATGGGGATTTGACGAGCCAAAGCCGAGAGCATCGATTCCGAGCAGCATATCCGCATAGGTATGGTCTTCGTTAATCACTACCGGACTCTTGGATTCCTCTGATTGCGCGGTTGGGGCCAGGGCCTCTGAGCTATGCGATAACCCCCCACGGAATTCAAAAATCAGAGGTTTCAAGGGGTGACCTCGGAGTCCAAAGTCAAGACCTGACGCGGTCGAATCCGTTTGACGCGAGATCTCGACGCGTTTGACTTCGGTAATCTCTTTTTGAACCGAGGCTCCGGCAAACATAAACCACTTGGGCAAGCTGGGCTCATCTGATTCCTGTTTGGGAGATTCAGTCGGAGTCTTATCGACCGTGAGTTGAGTCAATGGGAAAAGTTGCAGCATCAAGGCCTGGTTTCGCGTGGGCTGAGCCGCCATGTGGTCCGAGATATGCTCGGGGAAGATTTCGGCCATGACGGGAACCGGCCTTCGGCGCAAAAGGTATCTGTTGCCTTCGGCGCGCAGGTAGGCGGTTTCGATACCTTGGCCAGAGATCTTCACTGTATAGATGGTCTGACCCTCGATGGTTGCCCAATCCATCTGGACAACGTCGGTAGATTTCCCGGCTTCCAGTGCAACGAAGCTTCCATAGCGCACGCCCTGATTGCTACCAATTTGAAAAATGCGGTAGTGATAGACGCCTTCGGCTGGCGCCTGAAATGTGTAAGTTGAGCTGAGTGGAAGGCTTATTTTAGTCAAGCTTTCAGTAAAGAAGGCATCTTTAGTGATCTCAAGCATCAGCGTATTATGATCGTAGCCTGCAATCCTATCCCAAGTGATGGTAGTCGAAATTGCCATTGCCTGCGCGCCGATCGCAAGTTGAATAACGAAGAATGTCGCTCCCCATATGCTTTTCATACCTTGCTCCTTAATCTCTACTGGTCGATAGACCCCGAATTAACAAAGCAACCATCATGCCACGGGCGGGCAGCCGAAAAATCGAGTTAAATCAAAGCAAAAGACCGAAGGACTGCTGACAAAATAAAAAGCAGTGTCAATACCTACGGCAGTGAGTTTCTGGAGATTTTGCCGGGTTAGTCGCGGAGCGAAAATTGCAGGTGTGACTCACAATCATCCTTGGAGGCATTATGAAGTCAGGTTTGGCTTGTTTGTGGACGGCGCTAACTCTCAGCGCTTGTCATCTACCAGCGGCTAGTGATTCGTCGGGGGTCACAGGAAATCCTAGCAAGTTTTCTCATTCAGTGTTTGGCGTCGAACTTGCTCAAAAAGGAATTTCGCTCGCTCAAAAATCCAAAGATAGGGTACTCAGCGCCCTTTTGGGTTCTCTGCCTGAAGAATCACGTTGCCAGGCATTGGGTTGCAATCCTCCACCACCACCACCGTCGCCAACCCCAACGATTTTGCCGGGTTGCTTAACTCACGGGAGTTGCGATCAACGCAGCGAAACACCTGAAGTCCGAGTTGTTTCGCGATGCGACCCTCGAAAAAGCTGCCAGGATGGGTCAGAATTTGAAATCGATGAGTCCAGCGAGCTTTATATTATTTCGGTAAATCCGTATTCTTCACTTTCTCTTCACGGGAAAGGTTCGTTCGAGATCGCGCGGCTGCATGCTATTGGCGGGCTTAGCGGATTGAGGCTGGTAGGTCATGGCCAGAATGGTTTTGTGGTCCTTGTTCAGGGCGAAAGGGTCGTCCTCCTCGGGAGCGCGAAGGGCCAGCGACTCATTCCAATTCGGTTTGAGCGGCCCTGACCGATTGCCTAAGAGCCTGTCGAAAAGGGTCCGTTTTTGATTTTATCAAGGCGACCCGAGAACCGAAGCGCAGTTTATTTGCGCATAAATGAGCATCGGAAGCGCAGGGTCAACGCAAAGAAAATCAAAAACTGAACCTTTTTAAACAGGCTCTAACGGGAACTCGGATAAAAACTTGCCGTATAGATTTTGATTTTTGAATCGGGGTTGGGTACCATTGTCGATAGGATTCCAATCAAAGTGTAAGCATGCGCCGCGTCGATAATCGCAGCGCCCTTCATGGGTTCTTGCCCCTGGGGAGCCTTGCTGCAATCTGCCAAAAAACTCTGAGTTTGGTTCTCAGGGTTCGGGTGAAAATTGCATGGTTGAGTGCGTAGGTTGAGATCCCTATCCCAATACATGACCAGAATTGTGGCCCCATCGCGAGGCGGAAATCGCACAAGAGGATCCAAAGGAATTTCATCATGGTTGGCGCGGCCTGATGGGCCTGTGCCTGTTACCAAGACAAGGCCAGAGGCAGATGTTTCCTTCAATGCCGAGCATTCAAAAGCGACTTTATAACCGTAATAGTTCCAAAAATAGAAAAACTGGCCCGAGCATTGATTCGCCTGAAAACTTAGGCAAGTTTTGTCGGTGATAAACTGCTGACCTAACTCTGTGGAACGAAAACTAAGAACCGTGCAAAGAGAATGTCGCTCAGAAAGAGGATCGGGAATATAGCCGATCGACGTCGAAAAATAAGAAGCTCGGCTTTCTTCCAAAGTGGGATTTGCGATCTGACCAAGGTCGTAAATTTTTTTGGCATCGTCCAAGGGCGAAACTCGCGGCGTTGCGGCCATCGTCGCAGCGAAGAAAAAGAATAGGAGAAGGTGCCTCATGGTTACTCCATTGATAGGTCAACATAGATGGGGCGTCCCTCGACAATCATCTCCGCATAACCGCTGTAGAAACCAAGATCAGACGTTACTCCGGTAATGATCCAGGCGCGGCTCCGGTAGGTCAGGCCATCGGTATCCACGAGCGTTTGTTCGCAACGCATTTTTCGATCAGCTTTAGCTACAAAAGGAGTCGTGTAGGTTATCGTCCGGTAGGGCGACTCAGGGGTAAAAGGCTCTGGTTTTGCAAATTGAGTGATCTGGCTTGGAATCAGATCGGAAATCTGCGGGCAGTCGAGGCGCGCTGAGGCTATCTCGACCTCATGCCTTCCCTCGAGGTCGATGGTTGTAAGGATCGTGTAGGTAAGCTCGTCTGGAATTAAAAATTCGGTTGCTTCATAGAAGTCGACCCGCAGAATGCCGTCTTTGATTTTTCCTTTTTCCGAGGCGCGTATCAGATTTTCAGATCCCGTGGCACGTTTTCTGTACCATGCCTTCGGTAGGCGGTCCAATGCACCATAGTGATCTACCCAACAATCATCACCAGTCCAGATCGATGGCGCGCCGACAAACCGATAGGCGATCCCTTGATCTTTGATCTCATAGGTACCCTTGATGGGGGTTTGCGATTTTGAACACCTTAATTCCACACGGTCGTTGTCGTAATTATATTTGAGCTGCTCGACAAGTTTGGTTGAAAGTTGGACGAATGCGGCGACTTCCTCTGCAAGAGCGGGCGATTGTAGGGTCACAGCAAGCAATAAAATCGCAATTTTCATGGAACCTCCGCGAAATGAAGGTTTTGCACACCCGATAGATTTTTTCCCTCTATTATAGGAAGAGTGAGAGTCACTTCATGTGATCTAGAAAAGCTCAGCTTCTGACTAGGTCCCCAAAGGATTGACAAAGTTCCCTCAGGGCTCAGAGTTGCGTCGGTAATGGTAACGGTGGTACTTGGGCCAATCAATGGGCGAGGTGGATCAATGACCGCAAAAGATACTTTTAGAGTTTCGGGGTCGATGCCTGTCATCGTTAGCTTTGATTGGTAGTGGTATTCGAGGTTGTCTCCAGCAGCTATGCTCATCTCAGGTATGTTCCATGAGGAGAGCGCATAGGATTTTCCCATTGCTGAACTTTTTAAACTCTCCAAGGCATCGCGAGCAGGATGTTTTAAGGCGGCTGGATCCGTCTCGAGTTCAAGAGTGACCAAAGTATTAAAATCCTTGACCGACGCGCCAAATTGAATTCCCTCGCGAGTAGCAAAACGGAGAACGCAGGGGGGAGCAACCAACGCCACATTATAGAAGATAAATGTCGCTGCAATTTGGCCTTCGTTGATTCGCTGCCAAGCGGATTGCAAATTAATTGCCGTAGCCTCTCCGCACGAAAGCGATGCAGGGCCATTGGCATGGATTTTCGGAATGCTGATTTCCGGGTCGAGTGCAAGAGCAAGACTAATAGAGGTGCGGATAGTAGCCTGCACACGGTATCCAGGAAGCCACACCATGGGATGATTCTCGGCTAGGTTGGTGGGTTCACTTTTGGCCAGCGTGTACCAGCCCGCTTCGGGTGGCGGGATAAGCGAAACTATCTGAGCCGTGCCAAGGTATTGACCATAGAGGGCTATTTCGCAGGGATGGTTTGCAATATCCAGCCCAAGTGAAGGAATGGTAAAACGAACTGAGGCCTTTGGTGTATCATCGAGCTTAACATCACGGACGATCGACACGGTTTCCCTGCGACCCTTTTGATTGCAAATAATCGCTGCAGCGAAATTGGTAAAAAGATTTATCGCCTCCTCCAATGAACTGCGATCTTGAAAAGGGATTGAACCAGCAACGGTTAGACTTTCGCTTGCCAGCCGTGAACGCGTTGACCGCTGATCGCGCAAGGTGCTTTGCTTGCATGAAATGGACAGAGCTAAGATTGCAAAAACCATCATTCGCATCGGCGCGTCTCCACATTGAACATGGGCTGCGTAGCAGGACAAAAACCCAATGTCTTTCCCTCCACCGCGACGCGCGATTTCGAAGATAGGTTCAGTGTGAGCGGGGTGGGTACCTTGTAGCTTCCGCCTGGTTCTACCTTGGTCGCGAGCGCCACCGATGCCTCAAAGACGATGCTGTTTTGGTTTTGAGCGAGAAGTGTCCCCGTGCAGGTTAGAAGCAATGCAAGGTTTTCTATTTCAAGTTTTGCTGCAATTTCATGCTGTGGCGCGAGCCAACTCGAATTAATGAGCTTTCCATTGGTGCAGGGAAGTTCAGTTATTGTAAAACTTGAAGTGCTAACAAGCACGGTAAAGCGCAATTCAAATTGTCGCATGACGGGATTAGTATTCGGACCGGAAATCGGTTCCAGTTTGGTAGGAGGTTTGTCGATTGGCGAATCAGGATCGTTGCGGTTAGGTTGCGGAATGACTTTGTCAAAGTTTCGCCGCGGGCATGCCGGAAGCAGCGGGATTAAAGATATGAGAATTAGGATAAGCCTCATGGAAGTGACCCCGATGATAGTCTTACACGGTCTTATCGGTAACCTACGGATTGTTTGTCAGGGCAATTTTTGCCTGGTTTCCTTGCATTGAAGCTGGAACAGAATTTGCT
>CAZOSN010000019.1:0-38655 GCA_964582405.1 uncultured Oligoflexales bacterium
TCTGTGACGCCTTGGAAGGGCTCTCAAATTGTATGCCTCTAGTCAAAATTGATTTTGGCGCTCTTTCGCAAAACTGCGCCGTTTCTGGAAATGGTAATCGTTCGGCATTGATGATTTTGAGGGTAGCCTGACTCGTTCCCACTTCAAAGATCGGTAATTTTCGACTCATCTGCGTCTAAAATCACCACCCCGTCGAGTGAAAACTGACACTAACGATAGACAAACAAGTCAAAACCGGCCTCCGGCTTTGGGGGCACTAGCTTTTTAGGGTCACCCAAGCAGAATTCGGCACAGGCCATTCCGTTCCTTGCTGAAGCCTTTACTCTTATGGATGGATTAGTGGTATGCCGTGGTAGACGATGACTTTCTCCGATAATGACCTGGGGGAGACCCAAAATAATATGGTATCCGTGCTCCGAAAATTTGCGCTTCAGGAGTCCTGCCAGCTGGTTGCTGAGTTCACCCGCTAGTTCAAAATATTCAGATACCTCGATCTCCTCCGAGGGTTTTGCAAAAAGCTGCATGGCGAAGTACTTGATCATCGCTTGGTTTAACGACAACGCTACCGAGCCGTAGACAGAATAGCCGAAGATCGTAACAATGCCGGACGCGACTCCCGCCGAGATGCAATCCGAAGTAGCGATCACCGGCTCCGCGATCGTGATTTCGTTTGAATTTAGATAAAAATTAAAGAGATCTGTCGTCGATTGCTTGAACAATCGAGTGAGGGATGCTGCATAGCCTACTGTCTGCTTATGCTTAGGTAAGAGAATCTGTTGCACTAAACCCGGGAGAATTTCCATCGCACCGACTTTTTCTAACTTATGGGCGATATGAAATTGATGGAGTCTATCCTCAAAGGAATCTAGAACTCCTGACAAAATAATGATGTGAGTCCGGCTGTTTAACAGTGAAACTCGTATGCAGGAAATCAGTTGTAGACCTGACATGCGGGGCATGTTCAAGTCCGTGATGATGACATCGTAGCTATTGGCATCCGCCAAGGCGAGTCCTTCTATCCCATCCCTTGCTGTATCGATTTTGATTCCATGCTCATAAAAAAGTTCGGCGTAAAGATCTAGAATTTCCAAGTCATCATCAACAAATAGAATTCGTTTGTCAGTTGCCTGCATTTCCGCTCCCATTCAACCTCACTAAAAGGCAGCACAAATAACCGCACCTAAAATCATGATCAGCCACTCTAAATAAATATTAAATTATTCTTAGGCTTTATTCTAGATCTCTAGTTTAATTACGGGCATCTTTAGCGTAGAGGCTAAGCAATTTAATTTGAAATTAATTATTCTTAAGTTCTATACATAAAATTTAGGATCTGTCCCCTTGACCTGGTAAGATTGGTAGTGATTTCCATGAGGAAAAGTTGTGCCAGATTCGCATCAATCAACCAAAAAGTGCGGCTCCTGCGGCAGGGTCTTTGCCACCGATGCCGAATTTTTGAAAGAAACATCCCGATGGAGGATGTGCAACCGGGGCAACCTATATTTCAGTTGTTCGTGTGACTCAACGCTGGTTTTACCGAATGGCAAGTTTACGTGGTTTTCGCGAACGAAACTAATGAGTCCCGAAGCCAATTCCCTGTTTAACCAACTGCAAAAGCGAACTCAATTACCCTACATACCGCACTATGTTTTTGAAGTTCAAAGCGAGCTCGCTAACGCCCATGCGAGCAGCGCCCGTCTTGCGGAGTTAATTGCTCAAGACCCGCTGCTGCAAAAAGAAACGCTTAGAATTGCAAACCTAGTCAACACCAACTCAGATTCAACGATCGAGTCGCTAGAGCATGCCATCACATTTATTGGCCACAAGACCTTAAGCGAAATAGTCTTAATCGCAGGCATCAAAACTTTTTCTTTGAAAACTTATAGCTATTCAGCTCATGTGTTTTGGGAGGAATCTTTTTTGACCGGCCTTATCGCCGAGAGCCTAGCCCTGCGGTTTGCTAGTCATATCATCCCGCACAATGCATTCTTGGGAGGGACATTGGCGAATATTGGAAAATTTGTAGGGGCTTTTTATCTCCCAAAAGAAATCGATCAAATTCATAACAGTCTCCTCGAATCAACTCGCACGAAGTACACATGGCAAGATGCAGAACAGAAATACAATGCGCCTAGCCATTGCCTACTCGGTGAAATCGCAGTTGCGATTTGGGGACTTCCGCCTTTTGTCAGCGAATGCGTTACCTTCCATCATCTACCCGATACCGCAATGCCACTTTCTGAATCTGAATCTCTAAGACTAGTCGAAATAGCAGCTATAGCTAATCAGCTGAGTCACTTGCTGCTCGGTCGACCTTATCGCTGCGAGAAAAAAATTATCGACGAGGCTTCAAAAAAAATAAGAAAATCCCCCCCCCTTGAATCACTCTTAGACGAGTTTGCAGGATTTAAAAAGGCGGCGGAGCTGATTAATTTTTGAAGTTACGAGGCGTAAACCATTGGACGCACGTTGACCTGACAGCCCACTAGGTTCCGTCTGAGAACTCCCTGGTCGGCTTCTGGCTGCGTTGGGCCTGCGCTTCCGGTGCTCATTTACCAGCCCGTAAACTGCGCTCCGGTTCTCGGCCCGCCTTGCCAGAAGCCGACCAGGGAGTTCTCAGACGGAACCTAGTGCGGAAAAAACCTGGGAACAGGTGTCAATATTCGCTGAGAATAGCTGGTCGCCAATTCTGATGCGAAAAATATTCTGTGACAGCAATAATCCCCCTTGCGCAAAAGTATCGTCACGCTGGGCTTGCGATTTGCAAAGTTTTGCGGCGCTTCCTCTGGATCGCTAGCAAACTGATCCGCAAAATCGTCCGCGACAAGGCGAATTTTGCGTTTAGATTCAATCGCTTTTTCAACCCTGGCCTTGAGTTTACTAATTTTTTTGGCAATCGCAGTTGATTCAGGCCCATCAAATTGCGTTAAAGCGGCCAGTGATTGCCGGGGCGCGTCTAACCGCAAATAAGCAAGAGCAATATTGTAGTGTAAAACACCACGCACTTCATAAGCCTTTTTTGGAGGCAAACAGTTTAATGCCATTCGGTAGAGTTCGATTCCACCCACCACTTCTCCGCCCCTAGCCTGCATGATTCCACGATTATTGATGAAACTAACGAGAGTATTGAAACCATCGAGCTTGGCCATCGCCTCACGGGCTTTTGCTTCATCGCCTTGAGCTAGACCGATTTTAGCTTGGGCTTCATGTACCAGGGAATTGTCGGAATCTATGTCGATAGCTTGGCTCAAAAAAGCGTCCGCCCGCACAAAATCATCCTGTTCGACATAAGACTCAACCAAGTGACACAGTCTAGGAATATTCAGAGGAGAAAAAATTTGAGCTTTCTTAAAGAACTCCGCGGCCAATTTAAAGTCACGCAATTTCAGCAGCGCCTTGCCAATGAGCGATAAAGCCAGTAGCGAATCTGCCCCTTGAACAAGCGCGCGATGAGCAAGGTCTCGAGCTGTCTCATAATCGTCTTCACTAAAAGCGATCTCGGCATCTATCAGCAGATTTTGGGCGGGAGTGAGCTTTATCTTGCCCCCGCCCCGAACAGATATAGCCTTCGCGATCTCTCCCTTAGCCAAAAGGCCGAGCACTTCATGGCGCAGTTGATCGAAATTCGCTGGGTGATCTGCTCGTCTGGCTAAACTAGATAAACTTGATATAAGCATTCTTGAATCACATGGCTTGGTTGCTAGATCTGATATTCCAAGTTCATGAAGCATGGTCAAATCTTCTATAGATACTTGGCTGCTCAAAACCAGAACCCTAGTCGTTAACAGGAAATTCTCCCCCATTCTCTGAAGCAGGGAAAGAACCGAGAGTTTTGGAACAATCCATTCTGTTATGATCAAATCGGGGACTTTGTCCCTGTTACCTTTGAGCCAATCGTAAGCGCTTTGACCATCTGAAAATTCATGTATCTCAAAAACTCCGAGGCTTTTGATAACATCTTTTACAATGTTTCTTGCAGACTGGTCCGAATCCAGAATCATGACCCTTTTGAATCCTAACGGACTCAAAAGCCCTGAAGCTAGATCATCGGTATGCCGATGCGAATTAGCTATACCGGTGAACCTCGTCCAGATAATCTCAGCCCGGTCCCTTTCATCGGGAAAAAGAACCTTCGCCTGATCCAAAACCATGCGCCCTTTTTCGCGATTGCGACTGCGCAAATAGCCTTCGGCTAGGCGAAGGAGAATTCGAGGTTCGCTAGGGTAGAGGTCTGACAACTTCAACTGAAGGTCTATCATGGACTCGACCTGATTTTGCTGTGACAGCATCCCCCACAGGTAATCAGCTGCGACTAGGCAATCATCCGCACCATTATCGTCCACAACAGCCAGAAGCCTCTGAATCTCGCGATCGGCCTCGTCCGCAGACTCGATTCGAGCATGAAACGACATCAATCCCCATTCAAATGCAACGGGAAGAAAAGCTAGATCTTCCGGTTCAACGATCAAAGAAAGTCTGACTTTAGATAGATCTGGCTGGAGCGCACAAACTCGAAGGATATGCAGAGCATTGATGGTTGATTCTGCGTAAAATGTCGAGATGACCCAATCAACCTCTCCAAGTTCTAGATATTCCCAGACCTCCTTGAGAGTCGCAACAGATATCACTTTCGAAAATCCGTTTCGCCGCAACGCATCGGCTAGGGTTTGCCTCAGTGCCTGCGAGGGGATTGCGATCACAATACGAAGTGAGTGTTTCAAATTTCGCCAGAACATGAACCTTCCAAGGCCGAAATAATGTCTATTCCTCAGGGACAGTTAGCAGAGACCGTACCTTATCCACGATCTGCTCGTTCGTTGCCGATTTAAGCAGCCAATGTTTGATTCCCAATCCTCGTCCCTGAATAATTGCCTCCCTGCTATCGTCGGAGGATAACACAAGAATTGGGATATTCTTACACTGAGTCCTTTTCAAGATGTAGTCGATAAGACCATAGCCGTCTACTTCCGGCATATGGATATCAGTGATAATCAAATCCGGTCTAATATCGCCTTCGAGAATAACTTGAGCCTTTTTTCCATCCGAAGCTTCCAGAACTAGCCCTTCAAGCTCAGCTTCAAGAGCTTGACTTATCTTTAACCTAATCAATTTTGAATCATCCACAAGAAGAATGATCGGTCTGGGTGCCCATGGGGATCGCGGGTTACTGCCGTTCTCGGGGAGGCTTTGGAGCCATGCTGCGGTTTTTCGGCTCAAAGCCTGATGAATCGCAAGCGACTCATCCGTATTTGAATTGACCCCGAACCCTTTACCTAAGGCAAGAGCAACAAGGTACTGGGCACGTTCATCCCCTCTTGCCGCTTCGATGACCCACTGGGAAAAAGACTTATTGGTCATTGTTCCAATCCGCTTGATTTGGCTATATCAAAGATACTCAAGGGCTCAGCGACTTGCAAGCATTGCATGAAAGCTTTGGCAGTGGATCATTTATGAGATGGGTTCTTATTTTCCCGCGGCAAGTCTGTCGGCAAAATGAATCACACCCTCTAGACTATGCATGAGCTCATAGGTTTCTTCCACTTCTACTGAGGGAATCTGCTTTCCCCAGCGGGTCATCTGATCGCGCTTGAGCTCATCCACGACGCCCTGTGCAAATTTGCTAAGTTTCAAAAGACCTAATGCAGCTTTTGATTTTCCAGGAACTTCGCTCGCAAGCGAGGCGCGAACCTTTGCGGGCAGCATGCGGTTGATGACCAAAAGACCTAAGCTGAAGTTCTGATCATGAAGTTCACGAGCGATTTTTCGGGCAGACCTTTGACTTGCCTGATTTGGGGCCGTAAGCAGCACAAAATTTGTCGTTGGTACCCGCAAGGCTTTGGTGACCTTGATGCCCGAATCGTGAAACCCCTTGATAACATCATCCATGAGCACTAAAAAATCCGAAAGCTTTTCGAGCAACTTAACGCCAGTAACGGCAGCTACTCCTCCCATGAGCTTCTCACCCATGCTGAGGAGCTTGCTGAATCCCATCCTTTGCGCAAGGTGAAATGGCTTGATCAACCATTTCATGACCCCTCTTTCCACAAACCCAGATAAATTGCTCGGTCGCACCAAAAAATCTAAGGCATGGGTGTCCGGCGGGGTATCTAAGACGATAATATCAAACGTGTTTGAGTCGATAAGTTCCGTGAGTTTAGCAAGAGCCATGTACTCCAAGGGACCACCAAGATTGCGAGATGCCTGACGGTAAACGGAGTTATTAAATATTTTCTGCGCTGTTTTGGGAGAAGCAAACCGTTCGACCATATGGTCGAACACAGCGGCCT
This sequence comes from uncultured Oligoflexales bacterium, assembly GCA_964582405.1. GTDB lineage: Bacteria > Bdellovibrionota_B > Oligoflexia > Oligoflexales > Oligoflexaceae > CAZOSN01. The sequence goes on from CAZOSN010000019.1 coordinate 6,288, forward strand.
GGTCGAGCATGCACGCGTCAAGGGTTCCCGAAAATTCGGGTGGTAGAGTGACCCTCGATAGCTCGTGACCAAGCTTGATACCCATTGCATCGGCGAGACGCTTGGCGGGGTCAATGCTGAGCAAACCAACTCGTTTACCCATTCGCGCCGCTATCAAGGCTAGGCTCACGGATGACGTGGTCTTACCTACCCCGCCGGGCCCTAGCACAACGATTATCGAACTCTTTCTTACAAGGTCTTTTACCGGGGATGCGACATCTGTTGCCATAAGTGTCCTTGTTCGAGCCAGGCCAAAATCTCAGCCTTGTCAAGCGGGTCCGCAATCTGAAACAATTCATCCAACAAGGTTACCTTGCCAAGTAAATCTGGAAACACCCCCTCAAGGCTGCTCATAAAGGCGGCAAGACTCTCTGAGCACTGCTCGATCTTGCGACAGAGATACTCGCGAACCGGTGGCGGACTATCTGCCAAGTCGGTAAGGGGTGACAGGTAGCGGTTTATGACCAGTCCTGACACCTCAACCTTGCAGTCTCGCTTTAGATCAGCAACAAACTCAAGTGTCTCGCTCAAGATAAGGGCTTCGGGAGCAGCTGCGACGAGAATACCGCATTTCTTGTGATCGTATATATAGTCGCGCACCCTCTGAGTCTCGGTAATGATCGGCCCGACGAACCCAGAATTTAGTATAGCGTCGGGTGTCGCCATAAGACTCTTAAAGTGACCTGACGCGAATCCATCAAAAATAACCAAATCAAACTTATGTTCTTGATCCAGGCAGCTATGAAAAAACAGCCGACCAAGGAGTGTCACTTCAGCGATACCAGGGATCATGCGCACAAAGCTCTGAACGAGGGGTTTTTCAAAAATCTGTTCAAAAACCTTGGCAAAACCAAGATGCAGCACGATAAAATCGCGGAAGTTGAGATTTGCATCGAGATTGATCACCGCGAGGCGATCGTTGCAAAAAGTAAGCTTATGCCCGACCGCGCCTACGCCCAACAAAGGACCAAGCTGATCTTCCGCATTCGATTCAACGAGACAAACTCTCTTGCCAAGTTGGGTCGCAAATAGCCCCAGACTTGCCGTTAGCAAGGACTTGCCGATCCCGCCCTTGCCTGTAACCATCAGAATTTTTTTGTCGAGTAGTTTGCTCAGTATCATAGGCTGCGCGCGACTCATTCCTTGTCAGAGGGTTGAGTCGGCTCTTTTTTCGCACGTGGCGCATCAAGCTCCTCGTTGTCGCGCATTCCTTTCTTAAAGTTTTTAATACTTTCGCCGATAGCCCCACCCAATTTCGGTAGTTTATTGACCCCAAAGAGTAAAACAACGACCCCGGCAATGACAATTAGTTCCCATCCCCCTGGCATTCCCATACTCACCCCTCGTTATCCATTAATCTCAATCAACGCGTCGCAGGTTTTCCCCCGATCGAACCGCATTCACTAAACTGCTTAAGCATGCGGCCACATAGTATCTCGGGAGATTGGAGCTAGGCAAATGCTTTTCCAAAAGGAATTTCAGGGACTCGATCGCCGATGAGGATTCCGAAACTGGACGTTGCGCTGTCTCGATCAAACTATCTAACCGACTTGAATCATGAGGAAGAATATAGATTGACGCCGCTTTCATCTCAGCCCTTACTCGCCAATAGCGCAGGACTTTACCGCGAGCCAAAGTCAGGGCCACGCGGTTGTCTGGGAAAACTTTGTTGTCAACACCAAGGACCAGGGGGCGAGAAGAGCCAAAATGACCCGAAACCGAAGTGCGTGTTGGACGGTTAAAGATCGTAAAGCTGATCGCGACATGGTGGAGTTGCTCGACCATGGGCGCATAAGACGCAAACACCCTGAGAATCTCTTCCTTTAAATCAAGTTCCGTGAGCGGCATACCGCTTTGAGAGCCTTTATGACAAGCAAATGAAGTAAGCGCCAGCCACAATATAGAAGCAAGGAACGCTGCGTCCGAAGCCGGCGCCTTGAGATAAACATGCAGCAGTAGGTAATCTTCGGGGCTGGTATTGAAGCCCAAATAGAAGATCTTGGCCTCAGACGATTTCAAGGACCCGGAACTCCAGAGATCAAGCCAGGGGCAAGGTTCGATGGAAAATCGTCCTAGCAGAGGCGGCATTAAAGTCAATTGCCCAGACTCTACCAGCAGCTTCGATACAACTAGGCTCAGAATCCTCCCAAATCCATCAAAATCCTGCCGAAGCAAGGCAGTATTAGTCTCATCAAACGCCAAACTCTCCAAAAACAAAAGCCCCACGGCCTGACCGCGAAAAACCAGCGGTACAAGGGCATGCACTCGCCTCATATGCCTCGCGCCTGATTCGGTGTATTGCTTGGTGTCGGGGTGAGGCTTAGTCCCATTTGGCAGCATCGCCGTTTTTTCAGACTCATCAAAGGATTGCTTGTCGCGACTCAAATGTGTGGCAATAAGTTTGTCGAATTCAAGCCTAGTGCCTCCGTCGTTCGCAGATTTGTTTTTTTGAGCCAACCAAGGGGCGTCTGTTTCCGGTAAAAACAACGAGGCATCAAGGTTCATATACGGTGCCACATAGCCCAAAATCTCGGGAATTCTGTCCTGCACAGAATTCCCGCTGAACATTAATTTGGGTTCACCCGCCCCATTAAAGCCTATAAGATGGGCATGCTCCATGGAATAAATATCTTTAATGAGTTTCAGATGGGACTCAATATCTACGGTTGAAGACCCGGCTTCTCGCACGACAAGATCAAACTCCTGACTTACAAGATTCGAAAAGCAAACCAGAGCTGAAGGCACCATAGGAGTATCAACTTTGCCGACATTAGAATCGACCATAACCACCTTAAATTCGTTTGCAACCTGATCGACCATACTCACAAGAGCTAAAAAACCTGCTCTCAAGGCCTCGCTCCGAGCCTTCTTAAGATACTCCGACTCGTGGAATCCCTGCCTATGATGAAGGAGTCCACACCAGTAGTTAGCCATAATATTAGGAAGGACCTGCGCTGTCGCCACGCATTCCTTGATTGCAATGCGAAACAATTCTGCCGCTTTCTTTTGTCCAAGCAAATGGCTGCTCCGGGCGTGAACCACAAGGCCTGCAACCCGACGTTTCATAGCTGGATGCTTCATCCGCCGCGCTAACATTCTATGAAGCCTAGCACTGACGTCTGGTTTCATCAGGGTGACCCCGCTTTCACGGTAAAAAACTTCGGCAAATATGGTCAAAAACAGAGCTAAGAAATCCTCCTCAAACGGTAGAAAAAACTGGGCTCGGACAAATTTTATCGGCCAACGTGCAGGCCTTAAATATCCAGAAATCACCAGATGATAGAGCTTTTCAACCTTTCCAATTTCGCCCTTAGCGGCTGCAAGAATCGCTCGGATTATTTCAAAGAACACCTCATTGCGCCTGGCTCTAACCAACACCAAACACTCTATGTATTTTTCAGCCTCATTGACAAGTCTGGTTCGATCATTCTGCAGATAGAGCGAAAAAACATAGGCGGCAAAACCCCGAGCGTTCAAAGGCGATCGAAATGGCAAATCCGGACTATAAAGAAAACCGATAGCCCGAGAAATGCGCGCATTATTCCCGCGCCACAAGTCAAGGTGCAAAAGAAATACCCGGGCATACGCATAGTGAAAGGACTCGTTGGCACGAGCCAAAAGGCTCATGGCTCGTCTAACTTTTTTGTCAAGATCCTCACATTTGCCAGCATAATGATCAAGCAACAGAACTCGGCACAACTGAATATAGCCAAGTGCGGCATCAAGATTGAGCGATTTTGCAATGTCAGCCGAAATATCGAGAATAGAATAAGTCGAGCGCAAAAAACCAAAGTACCCAAGCAAACTAACTCGATCGGAAACACTCATAAGTATGGTATGCGGGGCCGCTAAATTTAACCCGCATTCTCTAAGCATGAGATCTTGGAAAAGAAATGCCAACCGTGGATTCTCTCGCAAATAAATCATCTGCGCATGCCGGTAAAGCTCCAGGCCAACTCCCCGACTATCTTGGGATGCGCCGTCACGCCTTGCGACCCCCAAAGAATAGGCTCTTTGGATATAGCGGTAAAGCCTTCCATGCTGCAACGAGATAGGAAAAGCATCCAGCAATAGACGCATCAAAGCGCCAAGGGAATCAGAAAGTCGCCCCTTAGGGAGTCGAAGCCCCAGGAACCCTAAACTTTTTACGATTCCTTCCATCGAGTGGGAATATCGACCACCAAATATCGTCACGCTCACTAGCTTGGTCACCACTTCGGCATATTTTGTCCGCGAAACACCAGCTTTTAGGACCTCGCGGTAAAACTTAACCGCCGCCTGCGGGTTTTTAAGTCTAAGTTCAATATCCCCCAGGGCCTCAATGACCTTGGGTCCGTCATCAAACTGACCAAGTTTTTCCGGCCTCGACTTTAGCAGCTTGTATGCATAATCGAAGTAACGTTTAGCTTGTGCATAGGAATGTTTGATAAACGCGGCACGACCGGATGCCAGATTATAGCGAACCGCAAAACGAATCTGATCATCAGTTGCTCCGAGACCATCACCCAAAGCATGGTTTATATGGTGGACGATCGAAAACATAAAGCTAGCGCTCCGCACGTCATGCGCGGATTTTTTGAGAAGATAAGCAAGTTTAAGGTGGATTTCTCGCTTTCGAATCTCTGGAATCGCGTCCAAAATAGCCTCGCGTGCCCTGTGATGGATAAAAACAAACGACCGCCCCAGATGCTTGAAATCCGGATCGTCGGTCGTCCGACGAAGCAGGCCTTCATCGACGCCGCGGTTGATCGCGCGGCGTACCACCAGGCTGTGACTTTCTTCACCCAGGCTAAGGAGTTCGTATTGAAAAGTTATGCCAATGACCGACGCCACTTCGAGAATCGCTCGATCTGTCTCATCGAAGGTTTCAATCCGACTTAGTGTGAGATCCACGGAATCGAGATGAATCTTTGAACTCTTGATCTTGTCGAGCTGATAGTCCCAATAGGATGTAACATTGTTGTAGTTGATGAATTCCTGGGCAACCAATGTCCGCACAAACTCAACCAAAAACATCGGGTTGCCAAGCGTGCGAGTTGCCAGGTAATCGACTAGCGGCTCAGATACGCTTTCCGGGGAATTCAACATATTTCCGACCAGAGCCTCTATATCATCCCTGCAAAATGGCTTTAAGTTGACCTCGATATAGCGACGCTTGAGTTTTTTAAATTTATTCAACACACTATTCAATGTTGGAGCTAATGCTAACGTTTCTTTTCGATAGGACAAAACGAGATAAAAGCGCATGGAGTTGTTGTGGCTAAAAAATTGATCGATTAAGGCAACACTTTTGTCGTCGGCCCAATGAAGATCATCGAAGATAAAAACTATCGGCTGATTATCCACCGCTAGGCATCGGGTCAAATCAGAAAATGCTTTGGCAAACGTTTGAAAATCACGCTGAGCGATTTCCGACGCATCTAGTTCGCCGTATTGGAAAATCTCGGCTCCGCGTTCTATGCTGGGATCGATAAATGGCTTAAGTCCGGGAACTTTATCGGCAACGATAAGCGCCATTTCCCCCAAAACATTGCGGACTCTCCTCTTGAGTTCTTCAGCTTCCATCGGCTGCCTGCGCAATAGCTTCATGAGGTATTCATTAAATCCATTAGCCAGTGCATTGTAAGGTAGATTGGTCTCATGGCGCGAAAAATTTACGCTAATGAACCGAATGCGTTCGCGCAGGAGGAAATTGCGAAACTCCGTGAGAAGCCTGGTTTTGCCCGAACCGGCACAACCGCTTATCACCGACATGTGGCTGCGACCTGTTCGCGACGCCACCGCTTGGTAGTTGGCTAGCAAAAGTTCGAGCTCTTTTGTCCTTCCGATAAGATCCAACTTGGCCGACACCGCTTTAAACTCATCTTTAAGACCGAGAGGAAAAAATACTCGCTGGCGCTTTGTTTCAAACAATTGGATGCGCGCCCTTTGAAGGTCAGCATACAAGCCAAAGGCCGTTTGATACCGTTGATCTGGATGCTTCTCCAAAAGCTTCATGACAATCGCGTCAACAATCTCAGGTAAATCGGGCCTTAAGGTCAAAAGCGACTCAGGCTTCGCCTGTGCATGACGCATCATGAGTTTTTCACGCGTCGGTTCTTCAAACGGTGGTTTCCCAGCCAGGACCTCATAGAGCACGCATCCCAGTGAGTAAAGATCCGCACGATGATCAATCGACGCATCAAAATATGGTGTCTGCTCGGGTGACATATACATCGGCGTACCCGCTATTTCAGGCGCTCGCGTACCGTCGGCTTCCTGAGACGCAGAGTCTGTAAGATCAGCAAGCTGAGCCACTCCGAAATCAAGAACCTTTATGAGAACGCCTTTTTGCTCCCTATAGGTTTTACCGATCATAATATTCTGAGGCTTTATATCGCGATGAATGATGTTTTTACCATGGGTATAGTCCAAAGCTGATGCTACTTGGAGAGCAACCTCAAAAAAGTAAGGCAAATCCTTGCGACTTGCTTCTCCTAAACTGCGCTTAAGATCACGACCGTCCGCTATTTCCATGACGATGTAATAGCCGTCTCCGAGTTCCCTATTGCTGCCACTCCCAGACCAAGTCTCGGGACTGAGAATTCCAAGTTCGTGAAAGCAGATGATATTGGGATGGTGCAGTAAGCTCATGAGTGCGGCTTCTTTTTGAAACCGCAGAATATCATCTGGGCCTAGAACCTTGCGATGGCGAATAATTTTTATCGCAACGTCTTGCGACGGATCTTCAAAAGACATAGCGCGGTACACGGCTCCCATACCACCCGAGCCTATTTCACCTCTGATGACATAGCGACCTGCAATGGTGTCACCGATGCTTAATCCGATCCCGTCGTCCAAACCTCGTCCTCGAAATTTCCTGTTTTAATACCGCTTAATCTACCGCATCGATACTCTACCCCGTTAAGGGATCTGATCCATGCGCTCCGGGCTGTATCGGTTTCGGCATTTTTCGCGAGAAAATGAACGAAATAACAGCGGAACTCAAAATGCTAAATATCTGGTACTTTTCAGTGATTACAAATATTTTAGGGATTTTTTTATTATTCCCTAAAGTTTTTTTAAAAAAATCCGATAAATCAACCATCTCTGCAACAAGATCGTGGGACTGAAATCAGGATTTGGTCCCCAAATAGCAAACCTTAGAGGAATTTCGATGGTTAGAACGAATAGCATTGCGCTTAAACTCGGATTTTTTTTCATTAGTTTCATAGCAAATCCAAATTCGCTTCTTGCGGAATGCGAGTTGCAGCCTGTAGATACAGATCTCAAGGCTGGCGGGCAAATCAAAGAACTTTCTGGAATTGACGAGAGCATCAATTTCCCTGGTCTTTTTTGGGTACACAACGACGGTGGTTCCAAACCACTGATTTTCGGTATCGATAAAGTGGGCACGGTGGTGACCCAAATCGAACTCAATGCCAAAAATAGGGACTGGGAAGATCTGACCACGGGTAGCTGCGGTCAGTATAACTGTATTTATGTAGCGGACTCCGGTAATAACAACAAAGATCGCACCACAATGGACCTTTATATCCTACGAGAGCCGGAGACCCTATCAACAAAATACAAATCCAAGGCGCGAAAGGTTTCTTTTAAGTATCCCGATGGGGCGGCTTATGATTCCGAAGCAATTGCCTACAATGAAAGCGACAAATTACTCTATTTGATTCGAAAATCATACGAAGGGCAAAACACATTGTATCGTTTTCCAATTGATCTATCGACCGATATGACTCTTACCAATGTCACTCTTGAAGAAGTGTGTAATTTCGATGATATCGGTAAAAGTCAGGTAACGGCTGCGGATATTAGCAAGGATGGGACCAGGATCATTGTCAGAACGTACGAGCAAATTCGGGAATACCAGGCGACGGCAATCGATGCCTCCATCTGCAGCTCGTTGAACTACGCAAAAACCTACAAAAAAGGCAAGTCATTCGAGAAGCAAGGCGAGGCGATCGCCTATACAGACGATGATCATGGGCTCATTTCTATTTCAGAAGAAGCAAAGCAAGGCATTCAAAAGATTCATCAATATTCGTGTTTACAAAAATAACTTGGAGGAAAACAATGAAATCTACCACACTACTATTAACAATGATGACGATGGTCTGCCTTATCAATATCAATTGTCAAGGCGGAGCTGAAAGCGACAGCGATGTTACGGGTCAAAAGAAAAAGACTAAAAAATCTAAAATAGTCACGGAGGATGCTACAGCTGATATAAGTTACTTTCCTCTTCCTGAACCGATAGGTTCTCCGGTTACTAACGCCAACATAAAAACGCGACAGTAACGACCCTATAAAGGTCACGGTGGATGAAGTATAGCCAAACAACCTGATCCGCAAAAAATCTGATCGTCCCCCTGGGCTCCTAAGTTCCCAATCAAAATACAGGGAAGCCAGGAACCAAGGAGGACGGAAAATCAAAAACCAACACACCCTAGAGATTCGCTCCGAGTTTTTGTAAAATTGCCAAAGAAATTTTCTAGACTTTCAAAAACGGTCGTAGTTCTAACTTGGGCTACAAACAGAAGAAAATCTATTCAGGGACTGCCGCACGTTTTGATTTGCAGATATAATAAAGATCAAGTCAAGTTAGCCAGTCGTTGGTAAATTTTTACACCGGCTCGCTAATAGGTCCAGCAACCTCGACCGATACGAACAGAAGATCCTAAAGCGAGACCAAAGATCGGCTATCCATCGTCTCCAACCACCCAGCGGAGCGCAATACGTGCTAGGAGCATCAATGACGACCGGTATCCTTCTGCTTGCCGGGCTGGTTAGCGGCTTCTGCTCTTCCGCGCCTTTAGGTCCAATCAATCTTTGGTTGGTTGAAGCAGTTATAGGAAACTCAAAAAAGGCAATCATTTGGTTTTTATCTGGCGTCCTTATCGTCGATATCACCTTTGTCTCGCTTGCCGTGTGGGGATACTACGAATACATCAACGGCTCACACTTCGTCAGTAGAGCGCAGTTTGCAGCAGGGATTTTCTTAATTGTTATCGGGATCATGAGCTTTTTAAATCTGTACCGAACCAAAGGTGCGGGTACGATTCACGCCATAGCAACAAAGACGTCAAGCCCCGTAAAAAATTTTATTATGGGAGGCGCACTATGCGGATCCAACCCGGGTTTTTTGATGTTTTGGTTGTTTGTAGTCAATTTTCTTAACCAAAGTTTTACACTCGAGATGTCGATGGTACCGCATCTCTTGTTTCTCATAGGTGTCGTAGCAGGAGATAGCCTCTGGTTTGGGCTGTTAATCAAACTGGTCGCAAAGGGGTTAACCTTGGCAAAGCCGCACATACTGCTCAACATCCGCTACGCGATTTCGTGGAGCTATCTTGGATTCGGAGGTTTTGCGATCTGGCATAGTTTTTCCTAAGGCACCGGCAGGAGAACCATATTGGCGATCAAACAATTAGAGCTAAGTTTCGAAACCGAAACGCCATCCAAGCAAGCACGAGTGCCAACCTGGGATGAATTACGCCTAGACGCTCTTAAGAACTCTGGCGACCCTGAATTTCAACAGAGCGTCGAACTTCTAAGGTCAAAGCCGAGAAAACTCCTGTTTCAGTTTGGTCGAGCCGTTACCTACATGACCTTCAGAGACCCTTCGTACCGGAAGTTTCTCAGATCAAGCTGGGAAGAGGTCATCGATATCATCTACACACAACTTGCCGAAAATCACTCAATCAGCAAAACCTACCGTAAAGACGATCTGGCTCCAGTCTGCCATACGAGCTTAACCAAGGTGCAGCGCAGATTCCAACAGCAGCCTTGCTCAAAGCTGACCGCTGTAAAAAGGGTGGCTTATGCTCGGGAGTTGGTGAAACTTACCGACAATATCCTTTTGGTTGGGGATGATGATTTGGTTGGCGTCGAATTGGCGAGAGCCGGGTTTAAAAACATCACGGTGCTCGACATCGATCAGGGCGTTCTCGATCAAATTGGCGCTATAGCGGCCCGAGAAAACCTAAAAATCAACCTTATTCAGCACGACATCCGTAATCCACCACCTCATTTGATTTCCACGACTGACTACCAACTCGTGTTCCTCGATCCTTACTACAGCCTTGAAGGTATCAATATGTTTTTGTCGGCGGCCCGCACTCTGACGGCAAACAGCCAAGCACCCCATTTCTTTCTGAGCGTCCACCTTCTTTCTCTTATGAAAGAGGGTCTTAACGGTCTACAGACATTGCTAGACTCTCAGGGTCTTGATGCTATCGATTTCCAAAGATCTTTTAATCTTTATCCAATTCCAGCCAAAACGCGAGGTCTGATCGCTCTATTGAATAAGACTCTGGTAAAATCGAAGGGCATCAAGTCAACAAATCAGTTTAAGTTTTTCACATCTGATGCCATACTGCTTAAACCGAAGCAGTAATGCAAATTCAGATAGGGTGAAAAAATATGGGAGACAGGAATCGCAACGCGGCACCTTCACCTATGGTCCCGAGTCAAGATCCAGACAAAGGCAACGCCATAAAACATACCAAAATCATTGGCACCCTTGGACCAGCTTCGTCCGATGAGGATACCCTTAGAAAGCTGATCCTAGCGGGAATGGATATCGCACGCCTAAATTTTTCCCATGGCGACCATGCGATGCATCTCAAGAACATCGAACTGGTTCGCAGGATAAGTACCGAGCTTGGTAAGCCCGTAGGCATCCTTCAGGATCTGCAGGGCCCAAAGATCAGGGTCGGCAAGCTAATCGGTGACTCCAACGAAATCGCCTCGGGAACCGAATTAACCCTCATCTATGGCACGCAGCAGACTGAGCTTGGTACCATTCCAATCGACTACCGAGGTCTTGTCCACGACGTTCGCGTGGGCGATCGAGTGATGATGGATGACGGCCTTCTGATATTGGAAGTGACAAAGCTTGAGAAAGATTCCGTAAAAATCAAAGTACTAGAGGGCGGGATCCTCAAAAATCGGAAGGGAGTGAATTTTCCTGACTCCAAATTATCACTTCCGGCTCTGACTGAAAAAGATAGCAAGGATCTCTTGTTTGGAATCGCACACCACATTGATTTTGTCGCTCTGTCCTTCGTGCAAGATCCAGCAGATGTTAGACAAATAAAGAGCATGATCCGCGCTTTAGGATCGGATGTCCCGGTCGTGGCTAAAATCGAAAAACTTCCTGCCATGGAACTCATCGACGAAATCGCCGCACTAAGCGACGCGCTCATGGTTGCACGTGGCGATTTAGGCGTTGAAGGTGGGGTCGAGCGGGTGCCAGCTTTCCAGAAAACGATCATCCAAGCGGCCGAGAAATACGGCAAGCCCGTGATCATAGCCACACAAATGCTCGAATCCATGATCGAAAACCCGGATGCGACCCTAGCTGAGGTTGCTGATGTTGCAAACGGCGTTCTTGATGGTGCGGACTGTTTGATGCTTTCCGCTGAAGTTGCTTCGGGTAAATTTCCGGTGAAGGCAGTAGAAAGAATGAACTCGGTAATTCGAGAAGTCGAATCCTGGAAATTTCGCCAGCCACCTCGGCTGGATATCAACTTATTCGCTGATGACAACCGTTCCTGGGAAGCTCATGAATCCATCGCGGTCGCTGCATGTGAAGCAGCTCTTACTTCTAATGCACGCGCCATAGTCTGCCTTACCCTAACCGGTTCGATTGCCAAATCAATCGCCAGATGGCGGCCGAATACCGCTATTTTCGCCGTTAGCCCGCGTATCGATGTCATCAAGCGGCTTGCTATGGTCTGGGGAGTATATGGAGTTGTGAATCCGTCCTTTTATGACACTGATATCCTGATCGAGGAGCTACCCGATTTGCTTAAGAAACTCAGGATTGTCACCTCAGGGGACACGGTAGTCATCACAGCGGGGATCCCAATGCGCGAGATGTGTCCTACCAATATGATCAAGATCAATCGAATTTCCTAACGGCCTGCGACGCGGGGCCCGATCACAGGTTCGCTGGTGCAAAGACTGGTTATTTTACGATCTTGATGTAATTAAATCGTGGTGAATTTACCTGACCTTTAGAACTCTGCCGCCCGGCGTGGTAGGCGCTGCAAATCTCGCTAAAGTCTTGCGCTTGAGCCAGTCGAGCTACCGACACCATGTTGCGACCACCCTCTTTGCTTTTATAAAGCATAAGGTCGGCACACTTAACGGGATCATTGCAATCGCCATTAAATCCTCGCTCGACAAAGCAGGCTCCAACACTCGATGTAATCGATATTTCAAAGCCGTCTTTCTCAAACTGAGCTTCCTCAATCAACCCTCGAATCGCTTCGCATTTTTCAGAAACTTCTTCTTCAGAATCACATAAAAATGCGACGATAAACTCATCGCCCCCATAGCGGGCCGGACAAGCCGAGGGCCCGAAGATTGCAGATAGTCGAATGAGCTTACCAATCTCACCTATGATATAGCTACCGACCAGGTGATTGGTTGTATCGTTGATCGATTTAAATCGATCAAGATCGAGCATGACCACAGCATAGCTAACCTTGTTTGCCAAGCTTTGCCTACTAAGGTCGCCATAGAATTTCTCAAAATAGCGCATGTTATAAAGACCGGTTAAATCATCCGTATTGCTTAGAATCTCGAGCCTATGATTGACCTGCCTGAGTTCGTCGGTCATTATTTTTAAGCGGATCGTAGCGCTCATTCGAGCTATGATTTCCTCACAAGACTTATCTAGATTGATAAAATCATCAGCGCCAAGATCAAACGCTGCAAGCGAATCGAGTCCAGACTCCGCTTCAAAAAAAACAATTCCCGTGTGACGACGTTCTTCGGTCTGTCTGATTTGACGAGCTAGTTCCGCACCTCCAAGGAGATTTCCCTGGATCACAACAAGATCGGGGTGAAGCCTCTCAAAAGCAGTCATCGCTTGAGGGGTTTCCTGCTCCCAGTAGACGGCATAGGACATATGATACTGGTTTCTTCCCTCGACGTGAAAAACTTTTCCCTTTAGCATATCGCGTATGCGCTGGACAAATTCCAGATCAGGCGAGACGACAAGAAGTTTTGTGTTGAACCTTTGACCTTGACTCAAACCTAACCCTCTCGGACCGTTTATTTACTTCCGTATTATCGTCTCGTAGAAAACATATCTTTAGCCGTGCTAAGGGCAGATTATACGACGCGAAAGCTCGCATACCTGCGTCACAAATTTTAGCACGAAATCGGTAAATCAAGCGTGCCATCCACCGCTTAGCCCACCTGAAAAACTAACAAATGCTCTCCCTAGGCTAAACTTTCCCAGCATGCCGACCGATTTTGAAGGTAACCGGCTATTGATAAGGCTTAGACATTTTAGGGATAATGAACCAGAGGAGAAGCCACGCCTTGGAAACTCAACCTAAGAAAAGATCGCGAGTCGTTACATTATTCCTGAGCTGCTTTAGAATTTGCTTCTACAGCTCACTCGGTGCAGCCGTAGTAGCTGTCATCTTTGGAATGTACTGGGCAAAAGAACTGAGTAGCACGTTTGTCAACGATGCCCAACTCGACACCATTATCAATTACCAACCAGTTGACAACACATTGGTATACGATCGTGAGGGAAACAAAATTGGCGAAATATTTACCAGTTACCATGTAATGATCCCGTACGAAAAGTTGCCGCCCGACCTAATCAAAGCCATTGTCGCAATTGAGGATCGACGATTCTTCAATCACGACGGTGTCGATCCTCGAGGGATTATGAGGGCTATCTACGATAGGCTTCGCAACCAGGAAAGCCACCAACAGGGCGCGAGCACATTGACTCAGCAGCTCGTCCGTCACTTCTTGCTTTCTAAAGAGAGGTCGATAGATCGAAAAATTCGCGAAATTATCCTTTCCGTCATGCTTGAAAAACGAATATCCAAAGAAAAAATTTTAGAACTTTATACCAATGTGCTTTTTATGGGGAATGGTTCCTATGGAGTAGGAGCGGCCGCGCAAAGGTATTTCGACAAAAAGCTGGCGCAACTTGAGACACATGAGTTGGCTCTGCTAGCAGGACTCTTTCAGTCACCTAGCCGTTACAACCCCCATCGCTATCCACAACGTGCAAAAGCCAGACAGAAGCAAGTTTTGCAAGCCATGTACGACACTGGCATGTTGACCAAAGCTCAGTACGATGAGCTAGTTGCAAAGCCTCTCGTCTACAAAGAATACAAGCCAATAAGCGATGAGGTCGCGCCTTATTTTGTTGACTATATCAAAGACCAGGCCGAATCGTTGCTTAGCAGCAATTTGCTCAACAAGGGCCTTAGGATCTACACAACGCTGGACCCAAAACTTCAAAAATTAGCTAAATCTACTCTCGCCGAAAAGAAAGATATTTTTGATTTGGCGGGGAGACTCGTCATTGTGCCTTATGAATCTAAAGGCGAAGATCCTGAGATTCAAGGCGCTATGGTCTCCAGCAATCCAAAAACCGGCGAAATTCTCGCGATGGTGGGAGGACGAGACTACCAACAAAGCAAATTCAACAGGACCGTTCAAGCCCTTAGACAACCAGGATCCTCATTTAAACCAATCATTTACTCCTTGGCACTTTCAAAAAACTTGAAATGGTCCGACCTCCTCTATATTGGCCCAATTTCCATCGACAATTACCGTCCAAAGAATTTCTCAAACACCTTTCTCACAGAAACCACGATGCTTAAAGCATTCTACAAATCAGTCAACACGCCAGCAGTTGAAATCGGCGCGAGACTTGGCCTGCAGAATGTCATCGACCACGCGTACAATCTAGGTATCAAGACCCCGCTTAAAGTTGAACTTGGCACGATGATCGGTTCGAGCGATGTCACCATGCTTGATATGATGCGCGTGTATAATTCGATAGCAAACCTCGGCAAGCGCGTCGATCTCTATGCAATCAGCAAGGTAACGAACAGAGAAGGCAAGGTTATTTTTGAAATCCAACCGACCGAAGAACGCACCAAAGATGTTATGGCTCCACAGGATGCATACTTGATGCTACAGGGTATGCGCGCCGTCTTTCTCCATGGCACCGCTTATGCTGAGCACGACATGGGTGAATTCGCAGCTGGTAAAACAGGTACATCGAATAAATCCAAAGATAATTGGTTTTGCGGGTTTACGCCTAATTTGACGACAGTGGTTTGGGTTGGTTCGGATAAATCTTTTGATTTCCTGGGCAGCGCAACTGGAACCGCCCTTGCTCTTCCCATTTGGGCTTCGTACATGCGCAAGGCTATCGCTTTCCGTGCCCCGCCACCCTTTACCGAACCTCCAGGAATAGTCAGCTACCGGGTCAATCCTCAATACGGTCAGAGGTCTGGAGCCGGAGTGACAATGTATTTCAAGCAGGGACACGAACCAAGTGCTGAGTCTTCACCTCTCCAAGTGCTGTCAGATACAGGGAAATACCGCGCGATCTTTGACAATTAAGCGAGGCAACCATGAAAACGCTACTTATAAAATTGAGTTTCATTGCCGCTGGCCTTGCCTATTCCGGGCTGTGCCAGGCTGACGAAACTTGCACCAACATCTACAAACAGATCATTGAACCTTACATAAAGCTCTATTTTCAATTGCCTCCAGGTACAAAAATCGAAACTCATACCGAGCTTTATAAAATGCTGACGATGAAGCCCAACATGTGTGAGAGCAGTTCGTCATCACAGGAGCTGATCAAGACTGTTGTTAATGCGCTGGGCGAGTACACGCCACGCATCGGGGTCTTGCTGCCACTTTCTGGCCCAAAGGCCAATGACGGACAAGCAATCCTCACTGGAATAAAGGGCGCTCTGGCAAACCATGGCGCGAATTTTGACCAACGTGTGGTCGTGCGGGATACCCGGGCGCTCGTGCCTGCGTTAGAGACCCAGTTGGCTGAAATGATTTTTAAGTACCAGGTGGGTGTTCTTATAGGAGGTTTCACGCGAGCAGAAGCACATGCCATCGAACAGTGGTCAGAAATCCTGCGCATTCCATCGTTTGTGGTTAATCAGAAGGATGAAACTGGGGTTAAACCCTATGTCTTTCACGTCTTTCCGCAGGAGTCGCATATGGTCGCCGCGCTAGCAGACCAGGTAAAATTGCGAGGACTCAAAAGCGTGGCGATCCTACGTCCTACCCGTAACGATCCGCAGAGTTTTGCCTTCATGTTCGAACAGGCTCTAAAGGCGAGAGGGATTTCGGTCCCTCATAGCTACACATACAACGGAACTGACTTTAGCTCGATGCAAGCGGTCAGTGAGAAGATCTTTCATATCGATACGGTAGAGCGAGCTTCAGAATGGCAGGAAGCCTTGCGCGAAGGACGCCGACGGGCGGCGCGTGCCAAGCTTCCGTTCAATCCACAAATGGTGGCCTTGCCTCCAAGGATCGAAGTCGATGCAATTTTTATCGATGACAACTTTCGCAGCGTTCGCCATTTTTCAAAGATCTTCAAATACTTGGGTGTAGACAAAATGACGATGCTAGGCACCGCGCAGTGGCGTTCACGAGGGCTGATCGAACCTCCTGAGCCATTTCTCGAAGGAGCGGCATTTGTCGATTATGTGGGTAGTTACCGAGATTTACCCCAGGGGGTCTTTGCCACTGGCGTTGAATCTCGCTACTTTATCGATCCATCGATGACCAGTATCGTCGATTACCAGGTGATCGGAAACCAAGCCGGCCGACTCGCCGACAAGTCCTTGCTAGGCGCGCCTGAAATCAAAAGACGCCTCCTGCCTAAGAAAATCGAAGAAATCGCCAATGATCCAGGCCCCTACTTTGCCTCGGGGCGTGCCTTTGATGACCATCACGTGGTTCGGTGGCCTGCCTACCTTTTTCAGGTTTCAGGGGGGACTTTGCAGCCAATCAAGGCGGACTACTCGGATCGCCAAGCAGCTCGCGATCCGCAACCGGAGACATCCAAGACGTCACGGTGACTGTTGCTAAGGAAGGTCTCCAGGAAAGTCCTGCACCCGGGAAAAACCAAATTGATATAGTAATTTCAGGTAGTTAACAAAACACCCATCTTCTCTTCCTATAAATCTCATGATCGATGGTTTTCTATCGCTCCGAGTCTTTCCGTTCTGTATAGTCGCGCGGCGTATGGGAGGCCGAGAATATGCAATCACGTATCGACAAAGATCGCCCTTCAACATGGCCGCGTTTTCATCATTCGATGTGCAGTGGATGTCACTCGAATTGCTGCACGCTGCCCGTCGAAATTAGCGCGGACGACCTCGTTCGCATGGGTCTAGCGGATTCTTATGACTTTCAACCCAAAAGAGTTGCTCGCGATCTTATAAAAAAGCGTTTTATCAAACACTACCGATCGAGCACCCAACTTTTTACCCTTGCTCAGCGGGCTGACGGCAGTTGCATTTTTCTCAACGACGATCGAATGTGCAGCATCTACGAAAAACGACCCAATGTATGCCGAGACTTTCCCAAGATTGGCCCAAGGCCAGGGTATTGCCCGGCAAATAGGAAAAGTAAATCGCCAAGCTGACCCAAACGATGATTCCACTTTGTGCGATCGGTTCAGGGCAATACTGAACGAAGAAGGGCGCGCGTATCCTGACCTACCGACAGCATGAACGGTGTGAGTTTTGCTTCAAAATCTGCTTTAACACCCGGACGCTGGATCAGATATTCGTATGGGTCAAACGAAGGACTGGAGACACCGAAGATGTAGTTTGGATTTTGAACGATACTCGCTGGAAAATCAGACTTAATGAACCGATCAAGACCACCGGCGCGGTCATAGCCGCGCTTTGCTACCACGTCTTTCACATAGTCAAGTGACAAGCAAGCTTGCCAGTCATCGTCGGACTCGTCCTCAAGAGCAGCGGCCCAATCCGGAGTATTGGATGAAGCGACTGCTTTCGCAGACGCCACCCGCACAAAGGTTTCGAATACAGCGTGCTTGGTGGTCAGCAGGTTGATTAAGCCTGCCTTCTTCTCCGTCGAACCGAATGACCAAATAAAAGCGAGTTCAGCAAGAGGGACCCCAGGTGCCATCGACGCGTGGTAAGGAACATCCAAGTCCTGGATGTAGTGAACAGCCCAACCAGCAAACCTATACCCCCAATAAGGATGCCCGTAGGCGAAAGCAAATCGCGCGAGAGTTTGATAAAGGTGAATTCGGTAAGCCACAAGACTCTTTTGAGAGAACTTCGCCATGAGTTTAATCAAGAACGACTCGTGAAAAAAGCCCATGTGAAATGGCGCCTGGGTGCCGTAATCGACCTTATCATTGCCAAACGGCTGCTCGCCGAGGCCATAAATGGCTCCAAGAGTGCCCGTATTGTTACTAAAAAGCTCAATATCCATACCGTGATCGGGCTCGTCACTAGCCGTGGCAAAAACCTCACTCACCGCAACGCTTTCGCCCTCAGTCAAAGCTTGAAACGGCAAATTGGCAAAATCAAGCTTAACGAGGCTCACCTCCTCCGTACTCACTGCTGGCCGCCCTTCGTGACTCGCGCCAGCTGGAGGTTGCACAAAGAGAGAGTAGCTCAAATTGGTATTAACACGCAGAGCGTGCAAGAACTCCTGACGCAAAGACGGCCCGGTAGATTTTCCAGCAAACTTTAACGTTTCAGGCAACTGAGGATAATAATCCAGATGACGGCCAAGCCAACGCTCTTCGGCAGCAAGTAGGGCGACCAAGTTGACCTTCTCGGACTCTAAGAAATGATCCAACGACTCGGCTTCTACCTCGATATCCTGAAGCGGCGGCGCGCTACGCGCGATTAAGTAAGTGAGCTGCGCGTGATTATCCCAGGCCCAACCCGTGGAGCTCATTCCAAGTGATATACAAAAGAAAATGGATACGAGCGCCCAGTGCCTAACTGCCTTGGAGTTGGGGTCAAAGTTGAACATCGAAGCTCCTTTCGCCATCTGTGATCCAAGTGGTCAACTGTGATGTAGCATGCGAGCCAAGAGCAAGCAACGAAAGAACCGGTGACAACGCCGGATTGTCAGGCTGGGGAGAACACATTTTTGCGTGGCTATCGGTGAAACAGAATACTTTTTCAATTTTGAACGACGAGACTGACAGATGAAGGCTCGCGATTCAACCAAAAGCGAGCATGCTTAAGCGACGATCTCTGATATCAAGCGTCGGCGATCGCTGAGATTATACTGGTTGTTGAAATTCCCGTCATAATTTCCAAACCCAGATTCGCCAGCCTTTTCCCACTCACTTGGTATTAAGCCCATTCCTGTCATCAATGTAACGAGCAATTCGTTTACGGGTATCCCTATATCAGGATAATCCTCCGTGAAATAGCATGGTTCTTGTACTTTACAGTCCAATCTTGGTCCATCGCTGTTGGGAAGATAGATCATTCCTTTTTTAACCCCGGGCTTCTGAAAATTTATGTATTGCCCTGTTTTAAAAAAGCCACCTAGACTGCCAGCCATAAGCACAGGTAAATCATCGCTACCATGGGTATTCGGAAAAATATGATCATTTGGCCGAACGCTTTGCTCACCTATCCAGAGTACCACCGAATTGTCGAGGTAGGTCGCTCCAGTCGCAGAATCCTCCACCACATCGAGGCGCTCAAGAAGGCTCAAAAACTGGTCAGCGTGAAATTGTTGCACCATCAATAACTGTTCAATCGCACGTGGGTTGTTCACATTGTGCGTCAATTCATGGAACGAAGGCGACCCGGGGATATAGGGCATGGTCTTGTTGTCTTCAGGTTGAGTCATGGCAAACGTTATCACCCGAGTCAAATCGCACTTTACCGCCACATCTATGATCTTGACAAACCTCTCAATCAGCACCTTATCCGAGAGCTCTCCAATAGGTTCGAGAACAGGAATTTTGCAACTCTGTGGCAATGTAGTAAAACTATTCAGAGTGGCAAGATAACCCTGCAACCGAGTTCGATCATCCGGAGACAGATCGAGATTATTGATAGCCGCCGAATATCTGCTTTTTAAAAACTTCCAAAGTTCTGGCTTAGGGAACGATTGATGAAGAATACGCATCTCAGCCAAATAGGGATTCTCGTACGGTGTTATTGGCCATCCGTCATTACCGCAACTAAGCGATGTCGTGTTTCCAGAACCTCGCACCATAAAGTAGAGGGATGAGATCACCGGGGGGCTTGGATATACCCTTGGGCTTCGCGCCATGATTTGATCAATCGTCATGTGCTGCGAACCTAAGCTCCCAAAGCCATCGAGCATCTTTGAAGCGGTGTGAGCCGCGATACCACACGACGGCACAATATCCAATCCACGGATGAGATTGAGCTTGTCACGAAACTTATTAAACTTTGGCCCCAGCACACTCGAAATAGCATCCGGGATGTCCGAAAGCCTACAGCCTCGCGCGCGCTCACTAATAGGATGTAAATTGACCCTAGGATCAGGGTACCAGTGAGGGGCAAACTGCCCCGAACCTGTGAAGACCACGATAAAGCGCTTGGGAGAAGACTTTGCTACCCCTGCGGAGCCTAAGCTGGGCAAAACAGGCAAGGTCAATCCCATCCCGGCCATCTGTTTTATAAAATCCCGCCTTAACCAATCTTGTGCCAATCGATCTCCTTTCAGTTGGCTTTCTTGCGAAATCCGGTTCGTAGGATGAAGTCTTTCATAACTTCCACGATCGGAGTATCCATTTTAGATTTCCCTAGGCGATCCCTGGTGATCATGCAATTCTCTCGAGCGGTCGCGGCAAACTCAAAAATATAACGATAGGCATGCTTCGAAAAGCAATCATGAACCGCAGGATGCTTTGCTAAATACAGTGCCAACTCGCGGCTTCCATTAAAGGTCTTGTCATCATCGGGCGTCACATAGGGCGTGACTGTCAAATCAAGTGGAAACTCTGCCAAAACCGAACCATCTTCCGCATACTGGATCTCAGTATCACGATGACGCCCCAGGGTATCAAAGCCTTCGAAGGCAAACCCGAGATGATTGAGGCGACGGTGGCAGCTTGAACAGGCGGCATCCGACGTTTTTTCTTCCCACTCTTGTCGATTTCCCATTAGCGCAAAGTCAGCCTTGTGTTCTCCAAAACTTCCGTGAAAAGCCGTCTCGCTTGACACCGACTGACAAAGCAACACGCTTCGGATAAAGTGCCCCCTCTTAGGCGGCAGTGTGGTCAGCCGATTTTGAAATAGAATCGCTGCTCTTCCCAGCAACCCAGAGGCATAATCCTGCGGAAAGGCTTGATAGAA
Source organism: uncultured Oligoflexales bacterium (assembly GCA_964582405.1). Taxonomy (GTDB): domain Bacteria; phylum Bdellovibrionota_B; class Oligoflexia; order Oligoflexales; family Oligoflexaceae; genus CAZOSN01. The sequence goes on from CAZOSN010000019.1 coordinate 27,479, forward strand.
GGGTGAAATTGGCAATCCATAAAGGCGGCTAATCGTGTCACTGTTAACCATAACAACACGGGAGCTTAATAAATTGGTGACGGTACCTCTCGAATCGAAAATATAGTCCAGAAAGCTCTGAAACTCGCTTTCAACATCCGGCGCGAACGAATTGCGATCTAACTCACCTAGAAAAAAATCTGGCTGCGACGGAACTTCCACCGGATCGAGTTCATATGTACTTGTTATAAAATTCTTTAGCGCACGATTTCCACGACCGTCGCGGTACATTTTCTGCGCTTCCAAATTGAAAAAACGGCCATCATTGAGATTGCCCAAGGCTGCCTTTTCTAAAAGTTCCTGACTTGGGATGCTCTTCCAAATGGCAAATGACAGCCGACTTGCCAATTCCCAACTCGTTGGATCAACCGAATTAGGGTGCTCTTCTATTTTGTAAAGAAACCGCGGAGTTTGAAGAAAAATTTGAATCAAATTGACGAATGACTGCATAGTGCCATCAAAAATAGCCTTGTGATATTCCTCTAGTTCTGCGCGAGGAATTGGAACCCGCTGAGTCCGCTGTCCAAAGCTAAGAACAAACCGATCAAAACACTCACTGAGCGCCGCGCTTGATAGATTTACTGTACATTTGGTAATAGCGGTCAGAACCTCGTCGTTGCTTTCTAAATAACGACCAATCTGCTCACCTATGACCTTCGTAACTATGGCTATGGAATCGTTTATTGTGGCATCAGAATACCTTACGTCTTTTGGATACATGAGCAGGATCGGATCGACCGATATCGCCACCTCGTCACCAAATAGGTCGGTGATTGCGTTTCTTAGCTCAAACTTTGACAAAGGCGTCATCACCCTTCGGGGAGCTAAATCATCCGAGCAGGCCCCGCTGTTCGGCAGCGGCTGCTGAGATTTGAGCCAGGTATCTATACGACTGACCACACAATCATCAGGATAAGGTCCATGGGGTGGCATAGCCTTCGCTTTGATCATGTTTAAGGCGACGGTCCATCTTTCTGTTCGGCTCCGGCTATCGTTGGGATCATCGACGATATCAAACCGTGAGAGTTTGCTGCCTTCTCCATGGCAACCCGCACAAAACTCTTTGGCGGTAGGCAAAACCGCAGCCTCAAACGAATCTGCTCTGCCCGTGCAATCACTCTTCTCGGAATTTGCATCTTTGGTTTTTGAAAGCCAATCGCCCATTAAACCCAGTTCGCAAGAGGTAGGATGCGCGGGCGGAGGGGGCATGGTACCCCCATCAATGGCTAAATAAGCCTTTTGAACGGCATTCCAGGAGTCACCTTTGGCAGCCTCAAGGTCATAATTCAAGCCACCATTCATGGTGGACGAATTGTGGCATGAAACACAATATTGATCCAAGAGCGGTTTAACATGAGTTTCCCAACTTGGATCCTTAGACTTGCGGGTTTCACAGATATCTTTTGGTATTTCGGGGGCAGGTTCGAGGTCTGGGGATTTGGCATCGCCTGAAGAGTTGTCGGGCAGATCTGTCGAATTTGATCGAATCACGCCAGCAGGCTTGATACCACAACCAAAGGCGCCAACCAGCAAGCAGCAGACTAGAGCATTCGCCGGCCGATTCAGTTGGCGCGACCTAACGCCAAGTTGCTTTCGAAGAGACTCGAAAAAAGACATGATAAGCCCAGATTGTTGCCGTTGCGTTGTGCGTTGGGCTCAACTTACCAGAGAACTATCGAAAAAACAAAGGTAAACTCCTGGCACTCAGGGAGCTCCCTGATCCTATCAATCCTTTCAACCTTTAAAAGGTCGCCAATCAATGGCTATTTTCACTACAGGTTAAAACTATAAAAGCGGCCTTCTTGGAATCATCCCTATGCCCATCTATGCATAGCCCTGCGCATCAGGTTCAATCCCGATCGCAGCGGCGAGGCCCGTTCGCATAACAACCCGAGCCGCCTGATCCCATTGGTCAGGCGAGGCCGCTATGCCGTTCAAACTCTTATAACGCCGGATATCTCGCCAAGCCAGGGACGGCAGGCTCTTGGCTTTTTTCATTTCCCAAATGAGCAGGAAAACAGTGAAGGCATGCATGCTGAGTAAACGGCTTGCATCGATTGCTTTGGGTTGGGTTGCTTGCGCCATGTTGAAATTCCTACGAAATCACAGGCGGTAAGATAGCAGAATCTAAATCGAAGTGCGAATCCTTTGTCGGTCGCAATAAGCCAATAATATCAGATCATTTTAGGTCGAAGGCTGAGTTGCGATTGCCTAGGGGCACCACCAGTTCTTTCTCGGATCTATGTTCAATCTGACAGGATGGCGATGAAAGAACAGCCTTTTCCTGAAACCGTTACAGTCCCAGACTCGTTAAGATTCATCATCAAAAATCCACCCGCCTCTAGGTCGCCAGCCTTGCCACCGATGGTTTGCATCGTCATGTTTCTTGCGATAGTCAGCGCACCCAGCGCATTGTACTGATCCATATCGTTGCCGTTGGGATTGAAGGGAACGGCATCGCTACCTTTCTTACAGGCTTCGAGGTCGCGCTTCTTGTTGCAGCCGTCACGAAACTTGCTTGCGGCGTCCGAGAAATTGCCTTCCGAAAGCTGCTTCTTTCCAAGTTCGGTCGGCGTTGTGCACCCTGCCGCAACAATGCTCATCGCAGCGACCAGCATGGCCACGGCGTTGATCCTGAAACCCTTCCCTAGTCGGCACAACGGAGCCCCAACGGCCAGGCCGCCTACAAGATCACAAAGCATTGACACAATTGCTGGCATCAGAATTTCTCTCGTTTATTTTTGGGGGAATGCGCCTTTTTTTCCACCGTCACCCGATATTCACCTTTGTGAACTACCGTAAAAGCCTCGTTCGCCATTATCTCATTGATGATCTGCTGCTCCGGTTCCGATCCAGTCAACAAAACTTCAAGACTAACCCGCAAAAACCTTGCCAAGTGGACAATCGAATCATCAAACCGAGGATGCCGGGATCCATTGAGCCACATGCTAAACGTGCTGGCGCTGATGCCTGTCTCGGCGCACACCTGCTTGGCGGTCAGGTTGCTCTGCCGCATCAAGGCTTTCAAATTTTTTGAAAACGAATTGCTCATAACCCTACTTCTCGGTCTGGCCAGCTATTGCTTAACCCCCGATTCCCAAACGTGAACTTTAATTCGCGATGAGGAATTTTGATTCACGAAGCGATACAGTCAGGAGTTGACTAGTTTCGGTCCGATCTACGCGCAAGGACCAGAATTCAACCACAAATCTAGCCAATTGAAGGCGGGGTCAATTCAATTTGCAATTTTGGATTAGGGGCCACCGAAAGATGCTACCATTCGCCGATGGCCTGGCGCTTGCGTGCTAGAGGCAATTTTACCGACAAATCCAGGTGTGAGGGTTGGTCTTGGCAAAAGAGGTCAGCCGGGCGGATGAACCGAATTCTCCTCCGTTTGGTTTTCACCCGTCATGAAGAAGTGAATTCTACGCGTCAACTTCCAAATCTTTAAGTCTTGATTAATATTTAGATTTGGCAACATGGTCATTGCGGATGAAATCCATTGTTTCTTGTCAGTGGTATAGGGAACACCGCAATCAGTCAGGGTTGATTCAAGCTCTCCATAGATATTGATGATAAGCCCCTTTTGATCACAAATTTGAACAAGCTCGCCGAGCTTTTTTTGCAGAGGACTAGAGAGTCCTTCGTACCCACGGTCCCTGGAAACAATGGCTTTTTTCAAATCAAAACCGGCAACGCCATTATCGACGAAGGATATTGCCTTGACCACGTCACGCTATGCCACTATGAACTGAGTGAATTGGGTCTTGAAGAAACGCTGACACTACAAAATGGCAAACTCTACAAATACGGCTCTAAAACAGTCAATGGCTCGGAAGTCGTTTGGCAAGAAACTCTGGAAAACTAACATGCAAAGCCCCTGGCGCTTATACCTACGAAAATTGTTGCGGTTCAGCGCCAAGGGATCCCTTAGATAGCACCATGAACTCATCCCACTTGTCCACCTGCTACATCCAAAACACCAGGGCCGTTAAATCAAAGACAGGTCGAGAAAAGTGGCATTCCCGGTCGGGTTCTGGCAATTCTCGACCGGTCGTACCAATCTGGGGTTCTGGAAGTTGAGTCGATGACGAATTTTACGAAAAACACCAAATCAAAACCCACTGCTGAAGTCAGCTTGATAGTGATCAAAAACCTATTTAATCACTACAGCCCAAGGCTTTAAGGGGCGCTGGCAAATGACCACGTCAAGTTCTTTTAGTTTGGCAGATTGCGGGTCATCAACAACGGTTTTGGCTTCCAAGTCCTCACAAGTGTATTTGGAGTCAACGCTAGACAAGGTAAATCGCAAATCCCCATCCTTGGTTGTGGCATTGGCGAAAGCACGAGCAAGGTCGTGCAAAGCATTTTCGTTATGGTCAGCGTCCCTCTCCGCCGCCATTTGACGCTTTTCCATTTTGTTATACTCCTTGCCTCCTGGCATTTGACCGCATGCCTCTACGATCCAAATTAAAGCTAACAGCAAGCTACGAAGAGTGATGTTCATGTTGAGTCCTTTCAGTTTGTTTGGAAGCCCCACCCATAGGGAGCTTCGTAAAGGTTAATTGAATTGTAAAAACCCACTGGGCAGATTACCTACATTTCAGTTGCGCAAATGCTGTTTGCTGTGCCTCGACTTTTTTTGATCCCGTGATAGAGGCGCATCAGGTTCACTGGATGGCGATAGTAAGGGATTTCGGTTAAGCGACAGAATATCTTCAATAAGGCGTGCGCCATCTACACCGACCGATGAGTCGTCGCCATAGCGCGGTACATGGATACTCAGTTCCTTTTTTGCAGCGCCGACCTGATCGCCTTGGTACCACCCTCGAATCCGAATCGATTGCATCGCCAAGTCACGGGATATCGCACAAGCATCGAAAGAAGAAGACCTTTTTCTTGTGGCGATTGATGTGAGGCCACTCTAGTTCGAGATGTTGCTCAACCAACATCCGCTCACCCACACCGGGAAGTTTGAGCGGGAAGTTCAAGGGGTTATATTCCATGGGCCGCGATGGCCTAGCCCAATTTCAGTCCCTTGGTCAGCCGAATGGACTTGACATAAGTACTTCCAAAGGAGTACATTGAATTGAGGAGCCGAAGGTAATGATTCATGTTGTAGAAATTTCCAAGCGCGCTAAGTCTGATCTAGCTAAAGTCCCCTTATATATCGCCAACAAGCTCAAACTATGGATCAATCTTGTTGAAAGTGATGGTCTTCTCGCTGTGCGGCAGATTAAAGGTTTTCATGATGAGCCCCTGCGAGGTAATCGCAGTGGACAACGGTCGATTCGCTTGAATCGTGCTTATCGGGCAATCTATGAAATTGGAACAAACGGTTCGATTGAATTTGTAAGTGTTGAAGAGGTAAACAAGCATGAATACTAGTCCATCAAAAAAACAAAAATCGAAAGCCAAAAGTGCTGCCATGAAATTCATGGAGGAACTAACGGGTGGACCTCTAACCATTGCAGAAGTCATCAAATCACTTCGTGCGTGCGACGAGGTAAACCAAAGTGACTTCGCCAAATTATTAGGTATTTCTCGCCAAAATCTCTGTGATATCGAAAAAGGTCGAAAATCGGTTAGTCCAGCCAGGGCGGCGGTCTTTGCTCAAAAACTAGGATATCCGACCACGACGTTTATTCGTATTGCTTTGCAGGAGGAATTGGATCGCGAAGGAGTGCGCATAAAAATTAACTCAATCAATGTTGCTTGATTGCCTGGCCCGACGCCAAGCAGATACTTAAGGCGCAAAAAACCACCGTGGATTCACCGTGGGAAATCGGTTGAAACAGGTACCCAGAGGTATGGCGAGGTAAACCCAGTGGCTATTGTTGTTAATGATTTCGATTAGTTGTAATGATCACTGGAACTTAGAAATTGAGAGAGCGCACCCTGAGCGAGTGCACCATTGGATCGAATTATCCTTTAATTACTTTAGGTTGCGTGATATCCCACGTATCAATCCGCGAAATAGTCCGCGAATCTAAACCGATGACCTCGGCGATCTGCGAGGGTACCTGGTTATCGCGCATAGCGCAATTCTTCGCATACACCTGCGTTTGCTTCATATCCCTGTGGCCTATTAAGGCTTGAACTGCCGGTAGATCCCTCGATGCTATCAAGCCTATCGTTGCGGGACCTCTCAAGAGCTTACGATTTAGCCTGTCACTTTAAGGATGAAGAAACCTGGAAAAGCCTGTTTCTAAAGACCCTGCCTCCAAAAACAAGTAAAGATGTTTCACCGGAAGAGGTCGTGATTAGCTTGGACCAGTCCGGCAAAAAGGTTGGGGAGCAAGTCACAGAGTTTATGAGACTGACTAGCCTAGGCCGGAGAAAATTTTTCTACCTTAGGCAACAGTTGGGTCTGAGTTCAGAAACTAAGTCCGAGGCGGCAAGAGCAGTCGCTATTTCGAAATCATCGAGCAAGAGCCGCCAGATCAAGCGGACAGCAAGGATTTGAGGTGCATTGCCTTGCCTGCGCTTTTCGACTATGGGCGGGGCAGCGTGAGTGCTTGATGCGATTTTAAGCCCATTGGAACGACTTTGAGCACTAATGAAGACGATATTTTTGACGCCCCGCTGTGGTCGTTTTTGGGCTCATCACATTGGACTAGGATTAGTGTGGCAATAGTTCAAAAGTTCAGGCCAGAAGCGAGGATCGGCTATCGATTTTTCTCGTGGTCACGGGTAAAGGTCGTTGAATGATTTCAAGGTCGGAGTTAGTCTCCGCCTAAACCCGCAGATTCTTTTCGTTGGGCCCATAGCACAGCCTTAGAATTGCAGCATCAGATGTTTACGGGATTAGGGGAAGGGGATTATGTTCAAGCCAGGTCAAGGCATACTAAGCTATTTAAAAAACAACAAAGGCGGGATCGATCTCCCGCTCGATGTGCTTCGACAATTTCAAGAGTTTGAGAAAATATTGGCCGCCAGTCTTGACTCCTACGAGGGTAAGCCCCAGGAGATTACCTATGCAATGCAAAGCTACACAAAGCTCGAAATGATGGCCATAGCGCTTATGATGTCGGAGGAGTTTTCAGCAGTCCGTCGATGCCATGACGACATCATGAAACGCTACAAGAAGGACGGGGCCTTTGATGACGGCGTATCTCTCATGTCATGGGTTATGTTTAATTTTCCGGCAACATCCGAAGGTAGACCTATCGCTCACGAAGTTCTAGCTCGTGATCCTGAGTTGGCTGCCGATATAGGGCACTTCGTTAATGAAGGCATCAACTCTCGGCTAGGCCTATATGAAATTGTAAAAGACAGCGCCAATCAGTGCCACCTCAAGGAACTTTTCACCGGCACCACCGTCAAGTTGGATCAATCGCTTGGGGCCGCTCGTGGCGAGCTTGCACTGTGCCGAGTTATGACCCTGCTCGACAAAACATTTGCCTTTGGCCATGCGCCTGGTTTTCCAGCGGCTAGAAAGGCGCTTGTCGAGGACATAGTGCGGAACAAAATGCTCCTATATTTTGACAGCGACGACGAGAAAAAATCCTACGAGACAATGATGCGCCTAGCCGGTCCGTATTGGTTCTCAATCATTGCCGAAGACCAGCAAGGCGATATCCTCAACCCCGACCACTTTCGACTTTATTATCGTACTTAGGGCGATTTGGTTGACTGTCCTGGCAGCGTCAGAAATATTGACGACATCATTTGTACTCGGTGGCAACGTCACAAGGTCGTCAGCACTTTGTTTACCAGTCAAGCAGCGTAAAACAGCGGATCCGATCTGGCAGCGCCCCATCCGTGGCCGCGATCAAGGCATCGTAGTCGTTCGTCATAAACGAATTAATGTCCTTGCCTCGTGCCGCCATGTTCAAGATCGCTGCATCGTTTGACGCCAAGCAATGCTTGGCAATCAAAGCAACAGCATCCTCCCATTTTGGCCAATAAGGCCGCATCTCCGAGGGAAATACGTCGTCGTCGTTCAGCTTTGCGTAGGTGATACCAAGTGCTCCGAGAGCGTTATGGATGGCACTGAACCTGTCCTCGAAGGCATTAACGCAGAGGTCACGCCAGAGCGTTCTACCAGCTTGTCTTTGCTCAGCGTTGGATACGTCTAGCAGGGAGTCACGGAGCGCTTTAATGGCGAAGTCTTTGAAGTAAGGATCTCCCCGCGACTGCGCTACTTCATCTTTCCGCTCAACCTGCTTCTGGTAGACTTTGTCGAACCGTCGAGGCATGGTTTGCCCTGCCGCATATAGTTCGGCAAGGTATTCGGTAAAACTCTTGCGCCGCACATAGTCGAGCACTTCGAGATATGCGGGCTGGACGTAAAACAATCGGGCTGATGTTTCATACAGGTGTTGGATTACCGGCGTCACCGCTGCATGAAACTTGTTGCTCGTATCAAGCAGCGCGTTCAGGATGTTTGAATCGAGCATCAAGCGTGTGTTGCTATGATCCTCTTCTGTGAGAAGAACCTTAGCCGCATAAATGGTCACCGTCACAACAAAGCCTCACCCGAAGTCGCCGACTTTGCGACTCGGTCGCTGTCTTTGTGCGGCGTATCCTTGTCATTCTCGAAGCGTTCGAAGTCCTCAACGGCCTTGTCGATATTGTGGACTTTCTGACGTAGATGGGATTTATCATTGAGACGGTCAATGGCCTTTTCGACCTTCTTCCATTGCTCTTGGCGCTCGTTGGTTTTCATCGTCCCTCCTTCACTCTGACCTTCTTGCTCGCAAACCTTGTACCAAAAAAATTCCCTTTAAAATCATCAGCTAACAATGAGTTCATGTGTCAGCTTGCACTGATTAGCGTCGAAAACATTAACAGCTTTCAGCATTTAGCGATAGCCCATCAATGGAACCAAATCAGCCCCTGAGTGCTCCCACTAATTTGGCAAACCGCGATTGCGATATTTCCACCAGAAAAGGCTCTGGTTTAACGCCAACTTCAGTCCGAAGTCCAATCCGCGAAAAATCCGCGATGGAATGGTTTGAGGGGGGATCGAACGGGATCAACCGGTACCGCTAGGGATGAAAACATGGCTCTAAGTTATTGATATTATAAAAAACTGAGTAAACTTGGCGAGTTAAAAAACGTAGTGGCGCAAGAAGTCTTCCAGGATGGTGGCGATATCTTCGATGGTATCGCACAGATCACGATCAAACGGCTGATACCTAGGAAAAAGGTATAAAAATAACTTAGGGAGTTCTTTAAATGGGCGGAACATCACAAAAAAGTTTGGCGATCATCATGTTGAGCGGGCTTTCATTGATGGGTGGCTGTGCTTCTGGGCCGTCATTTGAAGCTGGCAGTGTGGTCGAGAGAATGGGTGATGCTGATGAAACACCGGAATGGACTCACGGTGGAACACCGCTTGAACTAAACGGTGGAGATATTATCTTCATTGCCACCACATCGATGTCGGGCAATGCGCGCCCTGATGCTTGTTTGAAGGCTGGTGAACTATCTGCAAGAGCGGAGTTTCTGAAATATTTAAAGAGTAATATATCAGCGACTGGGCAGCTGCAAGAAGTCGCGGTAACCGAAGATCCCTCGTATGAGTCTTTGACCACATTTCTAAGCCAGGGTTCGATTCGTGGAGCTAAAACGAGCGCAAGGTACTGGGAAAGGCGAGAGGAAAGTAATCAAACTGGCCAAAGGGTGCTGAAACTTAACTGCGCAGTGAAGGTTTCAATATCAGCCTCAGAGCTTCAACGTCAAATGAGGGAAGCTGTTGGTGAGAATGGAAATGCTGCTGTTCGTAAGAAACTCGAAGATGCAACCACATCAATGATTGAGAGTCTATCGAAGCAGAAGCCAGCGCACTAACCTAAAGACATTGGATTTTAATGAAGCTCGGAAATCCGTACCGCCAATCCCCCATGACTAGCCTGATTTTAGGCTTGGTAGGGAAATTTATTGTATTAACCTCGCTTTTAGCAGGTAAACCGGCATTTGCAATGCCACCTTGGGCAGCATCGAATACACAGCAAAAAATCGGCAACTCCCTTTTGTTGGTTTGTATTGGTGAAGGACCAAGCCTAGATCTAGCTAGGGCAGAATCAATAAATACCTGCAAGTACACAGCAACCGAGCAGCTGGTGACCGAAATTAACGTCAAAACACTAAGTGTTGAAACGGAAAAAGATGTCGCATTTCATAACCAAATTTCAAAGTCATTTTCTGTTGAGGGGCTAATCTGTGTCCCCCAAGAGGAATCTATCGAGGAAGTAGCGCGGTCATTTCGGGTTTGGGTAAAGTGCCTTTTCGATCTGACTGATGCTCGTATTGTTAAAGATTCAGAAAAATCCCAGGAATCAAAGGCTATTGATAGCCAGCGCGACCGAGGTTCAATTAAAAGCAGTTTTATCGAAGAGGATAATTCCAAGGGACAGGCCGCGAAAAAAAACAACCGATCAGGAAGTTACCGGTCTAGCTCAACAAAACGACTAAGCATTGCATCTGTACCTCAATGTGACTCGATCATTGTTCAGGGTATTCGACCTAGGGTTGTCCCTTGTTCATCAAATCCGGTGACGCTTTTAATCGAAGAGGGTGACAATCAGTTAGTTATCCGAGCAACAGGTTATACAGCAAAGGTTTTAAAGGTGAACGGCAGGATACAATCAGATGAAAGCATTCAAGTCATTTTTAATTAGAGTTATATCTTCATTTTTAGTGGTTCTGCCTGCTGCCCTGTGCGTGCAATGCAGTGGGACATGGATGGCAACGTCTTTAGAGAATTTTAACGCGTTGAGTGAAGAACAGGATAAGCTCAAGATCAAGAGTTATTTTTGCAATGGGAGCAACTCCAAACGAAATATTTCTCAACATATCATAGCAAAAATGCCGCGTATCAAGGCGGGGACCGATCTAATGACCGCACAAGAAACAAAGTCATCCATCCAAAGAGAATACAGGGCCAAAATTAAGCGGTTTTTTTGGGATACAATTCCAAACACAAAATATCTTACCTTTTCGGAAGCGACAAAACATTCAAATACCCGAGACAACAAAAAAGACTATTCCGGAAAGCTTTTTTTGATAGATGATGTTACGCCTAAAGACCTTGATCAAGCGATCTCTGAGTCAATTATTGATCCAGTAGCTTTAAATCCTACATTCCGCGCTTTCAGCATGTAGATTTCCTGGTTCTAAAGGAATCCTCA
>CAZOSN010000020.1:0-38079 GCA_964582405.1 uncultured Oligoflexales bacterium
ATTTGGAGAATCGGTTTTTGAATCGTCAGCGTTGTAATCAATTGATCGCAGAAATTGATGAGTTGGTCGCCGACCTGGATTTAGAATGCCTCGAGGTCGAGTGGGTTTCGCGGGAGTCAGTGCTGCGAATTTACCTCGATTATACAGACAATCGCCAAATTTCGTTTAGTGAGTGCAGTCAGGTAAGCCGGCTGTTACAAGAATCTGCGCTGCTAGCTGACTTTGACCATTTGGATTATAAACTGGAAGTTAGCTCACCCGGTGTCGAGCGTCCGCTGCGCAAGGCCAAGCATATTGCTGCTTTTTTAGGCAAAGGTATTCGAGTTAGGTTTGAAGGTGAGGCCCAACAATGTGAGGGTACGATTTTAAGCTGCTCGGAAGATGCGATGGTGGTCAGAGGTCAAGGTAAGGAATGGGAAGTGCCCTATCGTGGAATGCTGTCTTGCAGTATAGTTTACAATTGGAATTAGGGGTGGATTTAATCTGCCTGTGTGAATCGTTAAGATAAGTGAATTAACAATTAACTATGTCAATCTAACCTGTGAGGGATAGTTGAATGTCGCTAATGGATGGTGCTCCTGATACCGGTCTAAACCTCAAGCAAGTTATCGCTGGGGTTAGTAAAGAAAAAAACCTCGATAAGGCAGTCATTATTGATGCCTTAGAGCAGGCCATGGTGTCGGCTGCGCGGAAGATTTTTGGTTCAGTATCCGACTTGGAGGCCCACTATAACGAAGAGTCGGATGAGATTGAGCTTTTTCAGTTTAGAACCGTTGTTGAGGACGATGACGTCGCAGACGAGGCGATTGAGATTTGCGTTTCTGATGCGCTTCGACTTGATTCGGAAGCTGGATTGGGTGATGCGTTAGGCATTAAGGTAGACACGCGTACGTTTGGTCGCATTGCGGCGCAATCAGCCAAGCAGATCATCGTCCAAAAGGTCAGGGATGCTGAGCGGCTCCAAATTCATGAAGAGTTTAAGGATCGCGTTGGCGAAATCATGAGCGGTCATGTCCGCCGTTTTGAACGCAATAATATTATTTTGGACTTGGGAAGGACGGAAGCTATTATTCCGTTCCGTGAACAGGTTCCCACTGAAAAGTTTCGGGTTAAAGACCGCGTGCAAGCTTATGTGCTTGAAGTCAAAAGATCTTCGCGTGGCCCTCAGATCGTAATGTCCCGGGCTCACCCCGGGTTTCTTGTGGCATTGTTTGAGCAACATGTGACTGAAATTTATGATGGAATCGTATCAATCGAATCTGCGGCCCGAGACCCTGGTTATCGTGCGAAAATCGCTGTTTATTCCCGCGATAGCTCGGTCGACCCGGTTGGTGCTTGTGTTGGTATGAAGGGTGCCAGGGTTCAGGCTGTGGTTGCTGAACTTAACGGAGAAAAAATAGATATTGTGCCTCATGATCCAGACCCTGCGCGTTTGGTATGCAATGCCTTGGCGCCAGCCGTGGTGAGCAAGGTTATCGTGGATGAGGAGCGTAAGAGCATGGAGGTTATCGTCGGTGATGACCAACTGTCGCTTGCGATCGGCAAACGGGGGCAAAACGTCCGTTTAGCGGCGCAACTTACAGGTTGGCGTTTGGATATCAAGAGTGAATCGTCACTTGAACAGCGCAATACTATGTCTAAGGAAGCCTTGCTTCGCATCGAAGGGATGACCGATATTGTTGCGTCGGTGCTCGTCCAAGAGGGATATACGACTGCGGCTCAGGTAGCGAATTTGACTCCGCGGACGCTGCTGCGACTTTTGAATATGGATAACGATTCCGCTAAAGCTTTGATTAAGGCGGCGTCGGAGCTTAGTGCGGTTGAAGCTGATGACGATTTGATGGCGAACGCAGTTGCTGCTCCCGTTCAAGATAAGGGAGACCGTGGGGACTCCGAATTTAAGGATCGGATCGCAATCTTCAAGGAGCTGTCTGGTGTTGGTGAGGCTGCCGCGCATGCTCTGGCGGATGCGGGTTATGGGACGATCGGCGATATTATTGCCGATTCAGTGGAAGAAGTGGCGCAGAAGACTGGTTTGTCAATCGGCGTCGCGAGGACGGTTCAGATAGCGGCTGACCGCTATCTGCAGTCCGAATGATGATGACTTTAGTAAGTGAAGATGGTTATAAAGGGCTCTATTGCCGGTCTCGGAAGCTGCCTAGGGAGATAGTCCCTTCTACTTTGTTTGACCGGGACACGTTGCTAGTCTGAACTGTTTTTCGTGCTAGCAATTAATTAGTTTTTGGAGACAGGGGACGAATGTCAAAGAGTCGAGTATATGAGTTAGCTCGAGAGCTTCAAATCGAGAGCAAGGCAATCCTGGCCCGGCTAAAGAGTCTTGGCATAACGGTAGCCAGTCACCAAAGTACCCTCACCGATGTTCAGGTTCAGGAGATCCGCCGCGCATTGGGAAAAGAGACTGGGGTTGATGAAACAAAGAATCAGCCTAAAGTCATTCGTCGCCGCCGCGCTGGTCAAGCGTCCGATGAAGGCGAGGCAGATGGTTCTTCTAAAGCATCGGCTGAAATTTTTGATGCTTCCCCTGATGAGATGAATTCGATTACGGCTCAGGTTGCCAAAGTTCGGCAATCGGTAGGTTCGGGAGAGGAACCATCCGCACATGTTTCATCAGATGCTGCGTTTGATGCGTCTTCTGACAACGATGCCGCGGAATCGGCGACTCATGAGGCATCAGAGGTCGTTGCTGATCATCATCCCGGAGACGAGAAGGAATCGGTGGCTGACCGGACTCCGCCTCCTGTGGCGCCAGCACCACGCGAAACGTCTGGGGGAGCGACCATTGTTCGGCGCGCAACCCAGGCTGAAATAGAAGACAGCAAGGCAAGTTTGCAGCGTAATTTAGAATCGAAGAAAGTTCGTAGGCCGCCGTTATCATCATCAGGTGCGCAGGGAGCGCCTCGAAGCGATTCCTCATCAGGGGGTTTCCGCCCCCCGGCTAACAGGCCAGCTCCGAGTGCAGCAGGTTCTGGAGGTGTCCAAAAGAAGTGGGAGTTTATTGAACCAGCGCCAGAACAAGGATTTCGCGGTGTCGGTAAAGGGCTGCCAAAAAGTAAGTTTCGTCAGACTCTGGAAGAACCAGTAGAGCCTAAAAAGCCCGTTGTTCCGCTTAAAGGCAAGCGCGAGATGAATAACCTCCGGAGTCTCCTTGAGCTTGCTTCTGTTGATCGTGATGATGATCAGCCAGTAGATCTAGGTCGAAAGAGAACCGTTTACACACCGAATGCCCAGAGCAAAAAGCGCGACTTGAAGCGGCGTAAGGACCTAAAAAAGACGCAGATAACGACCCCACGAGCAGCTTATAGAATCATTGGCGTGGGTCGAGAAATCACGATTGCTGAGCTTGCCAAGCAAATGAGCCTCAAAGCGGCCGATCTTATCAAGACTGCGATGATGCAGGGAGCGATGGTCACCGTCAATCAGTCTATTGACTTTGATATGGCTTCGATTTTAGCGACTGAGCATGGTTTTGAAGTCGTGAGCAATGAGGTTTCGGTTGAAGATGTTATTGCCAAAGGCCGTGACTCCAAACTTGCGATGAACTTGGTTGAACGAGCTCCGATTGTGACAATCATGGGCCATGTTGATCACGGGAAAACCTCGATCCTGGATGCGATCCGTAAAGCCAGGGTTGCGGAGGGTGAGTCAGGCGGAATTACTCAGCATATTGGGGCCTATTCGGTTCTGTCAAAAAACGACAAGCGCATTACGTTCTTGGATACTCCAGGTCACGAAGCATTTTCGGCAATGCGTCAGCGAGGAGCGAAAGTTACTGATATCGTCATCTTGGTCGTTGCTGCTGATGATGGGGTCAAGCCTCAGACAGTAGAGGCAATCTCACACGCCAAAGCTGCGAATGTTCCGATCATTGTGGCAATCAATAAAATCGATAAACCGACAATCAATATCGATCGCGTCTATCGCGAGCTGATGGAGCATGGGATCCAATCCGAGGATTGGGGTGGCGAAACTCAATTTGTTAAGGTTTCGGCCCTTCAAGGAACCGGATTAGACGATTTGTTGGAGGCTATATCACTGCAGGCCGAAGTCCTTGAACTGAAGGCCAACCCAACCGGTGAGGCAGCAGGTGTCGTGGTCGAAGCGCATCTTGACGCAAATCGGGGTCCGGTCGCGACCGTGATCGTTCAGGAAGGTTCGGTGAAGATCAGTGATATCATTGTTGCCGGCGCAACGTACGGACGAGTTCGCGTGATGCATACTGATGATGGCCGAAAGCTCGAGGAGGCGGGGCCATCAATTCCGGTTCAGATTATTGGTCTCGAGGCTCTCCCAATGGCTGGAGATCAGGTCAATACGGTAAAAAGTGAAAAAATCGCCAAGGAAATCACTTCGATGCGGCGTGATCGAATCCGAGCCGAAACTTCAGGTAGGTCAGGTGCTGCGACCCTTGAATCTTTGCTTGGGCAGGTTAGCTCTGGAGAGCGGCCAGTTGTGCCACTTGTTGTTAAAGGGGATACTCAGGGCTCAATTGAGGCAATGTCCGACGCATTGAAGAAGCTCAATACCGCCGAGGTTGAGAACAAGATAATTCATCAGGCAGTCGGCGGCATAACCGAGTCGGATGTCCGTTTGGCTGCGACCTCTGGTGCCGTGATTATCGGTTTCAATTCCCGGTTGGGGCGCGGTCTCTCGGAGTTAGCAGATAGAAGTGGCGTACCGGTAAAGTACTTCAGTATCATTTACGATGTCGTTGATGCTGTTAAAGCAATGATGGCTGGTAAGCTGCCGCCGATTTTGACCGAAGTTATCCAAGGGC
Organism: uncultured Oligoflexales bacterium; assembly: GCA_964582405.1. Classification (GTDB taxonomy): domain Bacteria; phylum Bdellovibrionota_B; class Oligoflexia; order Oligoflexales; family Oligoflexaceae; genus CAZOSN01. The sequence goes on from CAZOSN010000020.1 coordinate 4,796, forward strand.
ATGCTGAGGTCCGTCAGACAATCAAAGTGCCAAAATTTGGCATGGTTGCCGGAACAGCTGTTCTTGATGGTAAGATTTTGCGTAATTCGATGCTGCGGCTTATCCGCGATGATGTAGTTATCTTCGAAGGAAAAGTGAACTCACTTCGTCGATTTAAAGATGATGTAAAAGAAGTTGCAACTGGTTATGAATGTGGGATTGGAATCGAGGGCTGCACTGATATTCGTGAAGGCGACGTGATTGAGTCTTTTCTTATCGAGGAAGCAGCAGCCACACTCTAACCAACTATGGGGCGACGACAGTGTCTTTGAGACAAGAACGCATTGCGGAACAGCTGCGCGAAGTGATTGGACGCATGTTTCAGGGTGGAATGCTTAGCGATCCACGACTGCAATTTGTAACAATTTCTCATGTCAAGGTTTCACCAGACCTTCAAGTCGCGACAGTATATTATCGCGTGATTGGGGGAGGTGCTCCCGATGAGAAGCTGATCAACAGCGGTCTTGAACGAGCTACGGGTTTGTTTAAACGAGAGATTGGTAGGTCATTGGAACTGCGGAGAATCCCCCAGATTCGGTTCTTCTATGATACCACGGTTGATCATGCTAGTCGGATTGATGAATTGATCAGTCGTCTTTAGTCAGTTTCTGACGCGAAACTATGTTTTGTGTCAGAAACGTGTCCCGAACGGACGAAGTGGGGACGTATCTCCCTCGGCAGCGAGCTGAATTTGCCGCGTGACCGGCGGAAGATTCTTTGCGTATTGCTAGCTTGAGCGAACGCGGCAAATGGGATTATTTCACTCAATCTAAATAGTCATCGTGGACATAACGTAAGAGAGAGTTTTTAGGCAAAGGTACGCTGGTGGCCGGTATTTCGAAAGATTTCCCCAAATTGCCGGACGGTGTTTTGGTTGTAAATAAACCTCCAGGGATGACATCTAAAGACGTGTCGAGGTTTATCGAACGCCGCGTAGGTAAACTCAAAATGGGTCATGCGGGAACTCTGGACCCGATGGCCGAGGGGGTTTTGCCAATCTTGATTGGGAAGGCGACGCGGCTTCAGGACTTTCTCCACACGGCCGAAAAATCCTATGAATTTGACCTTGAGTTTGGTTACGAAACTGATTCTTTGGATGCCGATGGTGAGGTAATATCGCGCGAGTTAATTGATCTGGGCGAAGTCGATGAAGAGGCCATGAGAGTTGGTCTCTCAAATCTAGTGGGTCGATGGTGTCAGACTCCTCCAATCTATTCGGCAGTTAAATACCTAGGCCGCCCGCTTTATGCTTATGCTCGGGCAGGAAAGGCGGATGAGGTCCCGCTTGAGAGTCTTGCTCGGCCGATCGAGGTTTTTGGATTTGAGGTCAAGGCTGTGTCAGGCCGGAAGGCGACCCTAGCAGTTCGCTGCTCAAAAGGAACCTATGTCCGTGGATTGGGGCAATCGATCGCTCATAAAATGGGTCGCTTGGCTACGATAACGCGCCTTGTGCGCACTAGGTCATCTGGATTTTGTTTGGATCAGGCAGTTTCACTTGAAATGATCGAAAATAGTATAACTAATTTGAGTTCTTTGGTATTGCCTTTGAAAGATATTCCCTTAAATGTTCCAAAGTGGCAAGTTAGCAGCCAAGAAGTTGCTAGTAAACTTTGGATGGGGCTTAAGGTACCGGTTCAGTCGAATTTTGTTGCGTCTGCTAAAGTTGAAAAGACTTTCGATGTCGTAGATAATGCAGATTCGATTCTTTTGCTTCTTGATGAAGTTGGCGAGATATTTGGCATAGGTGAATATCGCAGAGTCGTGTCAGGTGAATCATTAGTATCTTTAAAGAGGGGATTGAGATGAATATCTCTCAAAGTAAAAGCGAAGGTAAAAATTATCTATTCACATCGGAATCCGTCAGCGAAGGTCATCCGGATAAGGTGTCTGATCAAATCTCCGATGCGATATTGGACGCACTGCTTGAGCAAGACCCCAAGTCGCGGGTTGCAGTTGAGACCTTGGTGAAAACCGGTCTGGTCGTGATTGCTGGGGAAGTTACCACCAACGCGCGCGTAGACTATGCGAAAGTCGCCCGTAAAGTGGTCGATGAAATCGGTTACAATCAGAGCGAACTAGGTTTTGACGCAAAGAGTGTCGGGGTTTTAGTCGCAGTTGAGCAGCAATCTGCTGATATCGCAATGGGCGTCGATGAGCGAGAAGGTGGTAACGATGGACTGGGTGCTGGCGACCAAGGTATGATGTTCGGTTACGCTTGCAATGAAACAGCGGACTATATGCCTGCCACGATTTCTTTTGCCCACAATCTGCTTCACAAACTTTCTGAACTACGAAAGGCCAAGGATGTCGATTTTTTGCGTCCAGACGCTAAAAGTCAAGTTACGGCCGAGTACAAAAATGGCAAGTTAGCCCGCATCGATACGATCGTAATCTCCACTCAACATTCCGAAAGCGTGGATCATAATACCCTTTCCAAGTATGTGATCGACAATGTTGTCAAGAAAGTGATTCCAGCGGATCTACTTGATCAAAATACCAAGTACTACATCAATCCCACGGGACGATTTGTAATCGGTGGCCCGCAGGGCGACTGTGGTCTGACCGGACGAAAGATCATAGTTGATACCTACGGTGGTCATGGCGCCCACGGTGGTGGTGCTTTCTCGGGTAAGGATCCAACCAAAGTTGACCGGTCGGCAGCCTATGTGGCGCGCTATGTGGCAAAGAACGTGGTTGCAGCCGGCCTAGCTGATCGTTGCATTGTCCAATTGGCTTATGCTATTGGTGTGGCCCATCCTGTCAGTGTCTATGTTGATACCTATGGCACAGGTAAGTATTCGGACGAAAAAATTTCGGAAGCTGTGCGGGAAGTATTTGACTTAACTCCGAGCGGTATAATTAAGACGCTAGACCTTCTCCGTCCAATCTATCTGAAGACGGCATCGTACGGTCACTTCGGTCGCAAGGGATTTCCTTGGGAAAAGACGGACAAAGTCAACGATTTGAAGTCGCAGTTTAAATAGTTTCATGGAGCGAAGCCTGGGTCTCGATTGGGTTTGATTCTGCTCGTAAGGATTGAATATGAACAAAGGTAGCCCGCCACGAAAACGGTTGATCCTTGTTAATCGCGACCTTCAACTTCGCTATGCCTGGGCCGCCGTAGCGGTTGGCCTGGGATCTACGGGATTAAGCACGCTCCTGATTCTTTATCCACTCTACAAGTTTCAAATTCTGCGCATGGTAGCATTTGTCCCATTCCCGATCATGATGGTTATGATTGCGGCCGCTTTGATCAATATTTTCCTAGTAGGGTTTTTAGGAATCTACGTTACCCACCGGATCGCGGGGCCTATGTATAGTTTGGTACGCAGTTTCCGTCAAATCGAGGAAGGGTGCTTTGGCGGGGTTTTAAAAACTAGGGATGACGATGATCTTGGCTATGTCGTACGTAATTTTAACGGCATGGCTGAGAGCTTGCGTCGTATGGTAGGGCGCGATGTTGGGGTTCTTCGTGGATTACGCCAACAATTGGATGGTGATAAGATCGAAGTAAAAGGCCTTAAAGACGAGCTTGACGGGCTGATCGATCAGTTTGAAAAGCGCCTCAGCCAGACAGGTGAAAGGGATCATTCTGATCCCGAGCAGGTGGCGTAATGATAGGCTACCTTGCAGGTGAGCATCTAAAAACTTTGCCTTATGGATTAATCCTTGCAGTTAATGGTGTGGGTTATAGTATCGAGACACCGTTATCGACACTATCTTCTCTGAAGCCCGAGGGTGAGCGGATCGAATTATGGATTCACACTCTGGTGCGAGAGGATGCGATTCGGCTGTTTGGTTTTCAGACTTACGAAGAAAAATATGTGTTTAATTTGCTGCTAACACTTAATGGGGTCGGCCCTAAAGTTGGTCTGGCAATGCTCTCGACGCTTGGGGTGGAAGGCGTTCGTGAATCGGCAATGCGAGAATCAACTCATTTGCTTTTACAGGTGCCCGGCATTGGCCCCCGACTTGCCGAGAAGATTATTGTAGAACTCAAGCCTAAATTGCCAAAATTGACCGAAGTCGAATTTCTCGGGAGTGGACTTAGCTTGGCGCAAATGAAGCGCTCGGGTGGATCGTCAGAAAATCCCGCTGCGCTTAGCCTGCTCGACCTGAAATCTGCATTAGAAAACTTGGGCTTTAAAGCTAAGGTGGTGGATCCATTGTTGGCAGACTTGTCGGACGATGCCCGGCGGGGTTTGGATTTTCAGGCCTTGTTAAAGCTTGCTTTGGGGCAGCTAACAGCCAAACCCGACTTAGTCCGGTCGAACTCAACACAGTCTATTGATGAAGTATTGTAGTATGATTCCAAGTGATGTCATGAGAGAGGCTTCGAGCAACCGGCTTGTGCTAACGAGCGAGGAAACCGAAGAAGATCGCGCAAATGTAGGGGTTGATGTCCGACCCAAGAACTTTCGTGATTATCCTGGGCAAGATCGCGTCAAAGAAAACCTTGCTATCTATGTGGATGCGGCAAAACTACGTGGACAAGCACTTGACCATGTCGTGCTTCATGGTCCACCCGGTTTAGGTAAGACGACCCTGGCTCGCATTATTGCTAGCGAACTAGGAGTTGGTTTTTACCAAACCAGCGGCCCTTCGATCGATCGTCCAGGAGACTTGGCTGGTTTGTTAGCAGGTATGGAAAGCAGGTCTGTGATATTTATCGATGAGATTCACCGGCTTAACATCGCAGTTGAAGAAATCTTGTATTCGGCGATGGAAGATTTTGCCATGGATATTCTAGTTGGACAGGGTCCTACGGCTCGGACGGTCAAAATGCAGCTCAATCCGTTTACTTTGATTGGAGCGACAACGAGAATGTCCCTGCTTTCGGCACCGCTGCGTAGTCGATTTGGTATCCAGGAACGTCTTGAGTTCTATGAGGTTGACGCGCTCGTCGCTATTTTGCATCGTTCAGCGGTATTGTGGGATATGCGGCTTGATGGTGATGGAGCCTTTGAGCTGGCGCGAAGGTCGCGTGGTACCCCGCGCATCGCCAATCGGCTGCTCAAGCGTGCGCGTGATTTTGGAGATTATCGACGCACGAAGTCGATTACCAAGGAAATAGTGGTGGAGGCCTTGGGGCGTCTTGAAATCGATGAATTTGGACTCGATCGGATGGATCGACGCATCCTCGCTGCACTGATTGATCGCTATCAGGGCGGGCCTGTTGGACTTGATACCCTGTCAGCTACAATAGGAGAAGAACGATCCACAATCGAAGAAGTTTACGAGCCTTTTTTGGTGCATCAGGGTTTCTTGATTCGCGGACCACGCGGTCGCGAAATATCCGAAAAAGGCCGCGGGCATTTGAACGAGACTGGATTTACGAGGTAGGCTTGCGACGTTGTAATCGAACTTAGTAGCAATAAGCTTGCAGGAGAGAACCTATGGGTTTTTGGGAGGCGATCGTATTAGGTGTAGTGCAGGGGATTGGCGAATTCTTGCCTATCTCTAGTTCGGCGCATTTGATTGTGGCATCTCATTTTCTAAATGGAGTAACGATTCCGTTGGCCTCGGAAGTTGCTTTGCATATGGGTACTTTAGGTGCGGTTCTGATTTATTTTTGGCGCGACTGGCTGAGCATGCTTGATAATTTGGTCAAGTTCCTGACCAGGAAAGAAGCTGACAGCAACTCATTGAAGCTTTTTGGTTTTTTGGTTTTAGGCTCGGTCCCTGCCGCTATTTTTGGGGGAGCTTGCAAGCATTGGATTGAAAACAATCTCCATCATCCGCTCGTGACGGTGCTACCTCTGGCGGTTGTTGGTATTCTGTTATACCTGATAGATAAAGGTGTTCAGCGCAAAGACGATATTAGTTCCTTGAACACTCGCAAGGTTCTTTTTATCGGTATGATGCAGGCATTAGCACTGATTCCGGGAGTTTCAAGGAGCGGAGCAACGATTATCGGTGGTAGGCTATCGGGCATCGACCGTGAAGGGGCAGCTAGATTTTCTTTTTTGCTTGGGACTCCAGCGATGTTTGGGGCAGCTTTGCTCGAATTTAGCGATATCAAGCTGGCTATACATGAACCTAATTTTGCTATGGCGGTTGCGGTTTCGTTTGTGTCTGGTTGTCTCGCAATTAAATTCTTTTTAAATTTCCTGCGACGGTATGGATTTGGTGTTTTTGCAGTCTATCGCGTGCTGCTTGCGGCCAGTGTATTGTCGGTTTTCGCATTCAGTACCTAGTGTGGTGCACCAGTAATTTCTTGCATAATTAAACTCCATCTGACGGAGAATCTCTGTGTTGCTCCTTGATCATCTTTTGCTGATAAACTCACTCGATGCGCCTTGATCTTCTCCGTCCTGGAATTCAGTGATGCAAGAAATTACTGATTTACCTTACTAGTACCTTGTCAGGGACGATTTTGGGGGTTGGCGGCCCAGCTACCGCCCATCTTGGCCAAAAATCGTCCCTGACAAGGTACTAGATCTGCCCTGTTTAAGGAGTTTGCGCTTTTTGAATGTTCTTGTTCGCTATCGCAAGAGTTTCTTGGCGAAAGCCGCTGCGCTAGGGTTTATCTATCTAATTGTATTGGGAAATATATGGCTTTCGTTTGTGGTTATTGCTCACCAACCACCAACTTGGGTCTATCAAGGGCTTCTTGGCGGAGTGGTATATATCGTCTTACAGCTTGTGGGGTTTGTAGTATATTGCCTCCGAGATTTATTGCTGAAGCCCAATCAAGATCAATGACGCGATGGATACTTCTTTTGAAAATATGGCACTGGAATTCCGCGAGGGTATGCTGCTATTTCCCGGCAGCATGAAGCAGTTGGACGAACTTGCAGATTATTTCGCGTGGGATACCCGACTTAAGCAGTGGCGAGCGACGGCGAGGGACTATCGCTATATTATGCTTCGACGAGCTGATCTCAAGCTTCAATTTGCCGATCAGGCTAGAAAATACGAGCAGTTGTCGCTGCGGTTGCACCGTATCGTCGTGCCTCGCCCGCATCAAAAGGAAGCCTTATCGGCCTGGGTCAGGGCAGGCAAGCATGGGGTTGTATCGCTCCCAACCGGAGCAGGGAAAACAATTTTGGCGGTCCTTGCCATGGTTGAGGTCTTAAGACCCACTTTAATCGTGGTTCCCACCCTTGATCTTCTGCATCAGTGGCAAAAAATTTTACGGGAATTCTTCGAGGTTGAAATCGGTGTTCTAGGCGGTGGCCAACGGATTGTTCTTCCCATAACGGTTGCGACCTACGATACGGCGGCAATGATGATAGCGAGCATCGGAGATCAGTTTGGTTTTCTGATTTGCGACGAATGCCATCATCTGCCAGCCCCTCAATACCAGTTTATCGCGGCAGCGTCGATCGCACCGTTTCGTCTTGGACTTTCAGCGACCGTGGAGCGAGCAGACGGCAAAGAAGACCAGATTTTTGATCTGCTGGGTCCACTGGTTTATCAGGGTGCGATCAGCGAAATGGTCGATAAGGTGCTGTCCCCTTATGATGTTGTGACCGTCGAGATCCCTTTGACTGCCGAAGAATCTCAGGCCTATACGAAAGCACGCGAAGTTTACATCGGCTTTATACGTCGTCATGGGATCAATATGTCGTCTCAAGGCGGTTGGGGTGAATTCCTGCGCAAAGCATCGTTTATGCCTGGTGGCAAGCAGGCGCTCGAGGCTCATCGGTTGCAGAAGCGCCTAGCTCAGGGTGCGCATGGGAAAGTCAAATATCTTTGGGATCTTCTCAGGCGCCACTCGAGCGACCGGGTGATTGTTTTTACTGACGACAATGAGCTTGCCTACCGAATTGGTCGGGCGATGATTTTACCAGTTTTGACTCATAAGACCAAAAATAAAGAGCGCAAGCGCTTTCTTGAGGAATTCAAGTCGGGTAGCTTGAAAGTTTTGGTGACGTCCAAAGTTCTCAATGAGGGTGTTGATGTACCAGAGGCGAGTATTGCCGTCGTGGTTTCGGGTAGTGCGGGAGTAAGGGAGCATGTTCAGCGTCTGGGAAGGATATTGCGTCATCAGCCGGGAAAAAGAGCCATTCTCTATGAACTAATTTCGGAAAGGACTAGCGAAACGTTTGTGAAGCAAAGGAGGCGCCAGCACAGTGCTTACCAAAGACCTTCTTAAATTCTCGGTAAGACAGGGTAAGGTCTTCCCTAAGCTTCTGGATACTCAGGACAAGGCCTCCCAGGATATTGCAGGTGAATTGATTGCAGTTTTCGACCAGGCTCAGGGCAAACGGCTTGGAGATCTTGGTAGTTATTATTTAGATTTGGTACGCAATGCGCCTCCTTATGCTCTGGGGTTTGTAAAGCTCCTAGAGCGAAGGCTCATGACTACAGAGGGAGAGGATCTGGAGGAATTTCGGACAAAGGCTTTGGGCGAGGCTCAGCGACTCAGGGAGCAGGAGTTCACTTTTGAGGAGTTTGAGCAAAAATTAGCATCTGTCATGGGTTTTGCAATTTCGAATATCCGTGAAAGACTTTATGGAGATCTGCCCGAGTTTGCTAGCATCCAGGGTTTCAAGACGATCTCAGCTCATGATTTGCTAGCAAAATACAACGTCTCTTTGGTGCAAGGCCTTCTTCTGCATGCTAGAAGTATGAAAATTCAACTAAATCGCCCAAATCCTCTCGAATCCCGATTCCTTTTTCGCAAGCTCAAGGAGCATCAACTCCTCGCTGAAATAAGTCATTCGGCATCCCATTCAATTCTCGAAGTAAGTGGACCTCTTGCTTTTTCAGATAGCGGCCAGGCGTATGGTCTTAGGCTCGCGCGATTTTTTAAGGATATTTTGCCGGTTTCGTCTTGGAGTTTGGGTGCATCGTTAACGTTGCGCGATAAAGAAGCGAGGCTAGAACTGGATCCGACTGAGCAATTTTTTCCTGTGAAAAAAGGTGTGACAGAGTACACCCCGGAGGAGTTTTCTTCGTTTGCCAATGCCTTTAATGAGCTAGGTGGACCATGGACGATAAGACTAGGTGAGAGTCTCATGAATCTCGGTGGGGGACAATATTCCTTTCCAGATTGGCAGGTTGTGAATAAAAAGCGCCAGGTATCTGTCGAGCTATTTCACAAATGGCACAGATCATCCCTGGTAAGGCGTCTAGAGTTTTTGACGAAAAACCCCTGTAAGGATTATATTATCGGGGTCGATCGCGTTCTAATTAAGGGGGGCGACTTAGTACAGATACTTGATCGCGCGGCGGAATCGGGAGTAAAACATTTTACCTTTTCGGGAATTCCTACAGCGAAGGCAGTTTTGACCCACCTGGTTTGAGTTTTAAGAGGTGACTGACGTGTTAAGATTTTTTAAAAGGAGTTGGAATTCAAAAGGAGAGGTCAAGTGTCTACTTCGATTGATTATAGGATAAAGGAAAAGGAGGCCGAGCTTTTAAGTTTGAAAAAGCAGGCCAAGAAAACCCATGACGATGGTAGGGACACTGTGTTGGACGATCGCGAGATAATGAACGACAGCGGAGCTGTTGTTGATGCTCATAAGGCCAAGGTTGATGAGTTGATTGACGCCTTGGAAGAGGCCCGTGATAAACGGCTTTTGATCTGTATCAAGGGTTACCCCGATCCCGATAATATTGCAACGTCGTTAGCGCTCGGCTATATGGCTGCTCAGTTTGATATTCAATCGACGATCGTTCACTTTGAACGAATCTCTCATCATGAAAACCGTGCTTTAGTCAAAAAGTTGGATCTAGATATTGAGGAATATTCAGAACAATTTGATTATTCCAGCTACGACTATTACGCCATAAACGACTCACAAAATACCGAGCTTCCGATCAAGCTTCCTGAGTCCTGCAAACTGCTCGTTTTTGTCGATCACCATAAGCGCTTGGGAACAATTCCGGGGAGGTTTGTCGATATTCGTGAAAATGTCGGATCAACGTCGGCCATTTATGGTGAATATCTAATTGACAAGCGTTTTAAATTTAATGGCGAGCACCCCGACCATTCCAAGATTGCAACAGCTTTAATGCATGGTATTCGTTCAGATACTGACAATTTTGTGAATGCCACACCGCTCGATTATTTGGCGAGCGAGTTTTTTACCAAGCATGTTGATAAGGATCTTCTAACTTTGATTTCGCGGCAATCGATTCCGGCGAAAACCATGGATCTGACCCAGATTGCTTTGCAGAGAAAAGATATAAAGAGCACGTTTATGTTTTCCGGTGTTGGCTATGTCCGCGAGGAGGACAGAGATGGCATCGGTCAATGTGCGGATTATTTGCTACACCGCGAAGGGATCGATACCGTGGTTGTGTTTGGTGTTGTGGGCGGCGAATACATCGATGGTTCGCTGCGCACCAAATCCCATACTCTCGATCCCGATAATTGGATCAAGGATGTTTTTGGTAAGGATCAACATGGGGTTTACTACGGTGGTGGCCGCAAAGACAAGGGTGGCTTTCAAATCCCACTTGGTGTATTCAGCAAATGTTCAGACAAGGAACTTTTGTGGATTCTGATCAAACGCACGATCGATGAGCTCTTCTATCAGAAAATCGGTCATAATGATCAAGAGTCAAAATCGAGCGATTAATCTCATAGGAAACATATCTTGAAGCGAAATCTCCGCCGCGTCCTGACCGTGATCATGGACGGAGTCGGCGTTAAGGAAAATTCTTTCGGAAATGCTGTAAAATTTGCATGCACCCCCCAGATGGCATTTTTAAAAAGCCGAGGTCTTTATACAGAACTGAAAGCGCATGGGACCTATGTTGGTCTTCCTTCAGACTCTGATATCGGGAATAGTGAAGTGGGACATAACGCGCTGGGAGCAGGTCGGATTTTCGATCAGGGTGCAAAATTGGTCCAGAATTCGCTCGACTCGGGCGAAATGTTTCGTGGTCCAGTCTGGCGTCATATAGTGAACACAGTTGGGGAGGCTGGAAGTACGCTGCATTTTATAGGTTTGCTCTCGGACGGCAACGTCCATTCCCACCAGAACCACCTGCATGCCATGTTGAGGCAGGCCCGAAAAGATGGACTCAAGAAAATCCGCATTCATGTATTGATGGATGGGCGGGACGTTGGTGAACGCAGCGCGGAGTTATACTGCGCTAGGCTGAGCGAAGTGATCAATCAGTTGCGCGCTGAAGGAGTTGATGTTGCCGTAGCCTCAGGCGGCGGCAGGATGAATGTAACCATGGACCGCTATGAGGCCGATTGGTCGATCGTTGAACGCGGATGGAATGCCCATGTTCATGGGAGAGCAGCGCATAGTTTTTGCGACTTAGCTTCCGCAATAGCTAAATTTCGCGAAGACCCCAAACTTACTGATCAGTACTTCCCTCCTTTTGTCATCTGCGGTGCGGACGGTCCTCTGGGGCCAATTTGCGACAAGGACGCTGTCGTCTTCTTTAATTTTCGCGGCGACCGGGCGATCGAGATTTGCCAGGCATTCGAAAAACAGGATTTTTCCAAGTTTGATCGAGGTATTGTGCCCAAAGTGTATTTTGCAGGTATGATGGAGTACGATGGGGATTTGCATGTTCCTAAACACTATCTCGTGAACCCCCCGTTGATTAACTCAACACTGGGAGAGCACTTAGCAGGACAGGGGCTAAGGCAGTTTGCCTGCAGCGAAACCCAGAAATATGGTCATGTTACCTATTTTTGGAATGGTAATCGTTCAGGAATGTTCGATCCTTCTCTAGAGGAATACCGCGAAATCCCATCCGACGTGATACGATTTGATCTCAAACCATGGATGAAGGTTTCTGAAATTACAGACGAAACAATTGCAAAGCTTACCCAGGGGAGCTTTGATTTTGGCCGAATCAATTTTGCCGCCGGCGACATGGTGGGGCATACAGGAAATTTTGAAGCTGCGGTGATTGCCGTGGCCGCCGTTGATTTGATGCTCGGGCGCCTTATTGAAGCCTGTCAAGCAACTCAAACAATTCTGATCGTGACGGCTGATCATGGCAATTGCGACGAGATGTTTGAGGGCAGCGAAATAGCTGGGTGGGAGAGTTTGCCGCTTGATAGAAGGCCGCCACCCAAAACATCGCACACCCTAAATCCGGTTCCCTGCTATATCTACGACCCAGTAGACCCTGACGGCTGGCGTCTTAAGGGTATAGCTGATCCTGGTATTGCAAACTTTGCTAATACCGCGCTAACGCTGATGGGGTTGGATTCTCAATCGATTTATCTTGAAAGCCTGGTGACTCGAATATGACTAAAGCATTGCCAATCTCTTTTGATGACTTTGTAGCAACCATTGCTCGACTTAGGGATCCTGATAAAGGTTGCCCTTGGGATCTCAAACAGACCTTTGGTTCTTTGCGACGCTATATGCTCGAAGAAGCATACGAAGCCTGTGCTGTGATGGGGTCGGATCAGGTAAAGTCCCGCGGATCAGAACTTCTTGATGAGTTGGGTGATGTGTTACTACAAGTGGTATTGAATGCCCAACTGGCAAAAGATGAGGGCATGTTTACGATCAATGATGTTGTGCGAAATATCGATGAGAAAATGCGTCGCCGCCATCCTCATGTCTTTGGTCACCTAGCATCCGAAGAACTCACGGTTGCCGAAATTCATAAGAATTGGGACGCGATCAAAGCAGATGAGCGCAAAAAAATTGGAGTCACCGATGAGCCAGGAATTTTTCAGAAGGTTGCAAAGGGCCAATTTCCAGCAACGCTGCAGGCTCTGGCCATTGGCAAAAAAGCGAAAGAAATAGCCTTCGATTGGGATAAGCCGAGCGAAGTGTTGACTCAGTTTCAGTCGGAGGTATCTGAATTGGCTGCAGCGGTCGATGAAGGTGACCCGAAAGCGATTTCCGATGAACTTGGGGACGTTTATTTTTCTCTTGCCCAGCTCTGTCGCCACCTTGGGGTTGATCCCGAGGCTGTAGCCCAACAGGGGAATTTAAAATTCCTTGAGCGGTTTGCGAAAATGGAGTCCATAGCTTGTGAGGCTAAGATCGATATCCTGAAGACGACTAGGGATGAGAAAGAGGCTCTATGGCTGAAAGCAAAACTGACAAAAAAATGATACTGACCAAAATGGGATTTCCATTCTGGTCGGTGCCGATATGTTCTTGAAGAATTTAGCCCTTCTTGGCTTTTGAACCCTTGCTAGTAGCCTTGACAAGCGTGCCGCTCTGAGCCTTGACTAAAAGCTTGGTGAGGCGGGTAACATTGCGTGAAGCATTGTTGCGATGAATGAGCCCCTTGCTTGCAGCGCGGTCGATTAAGCTTTGCGCGTTTAGTAACAGCGTCTTGGCGTTATCGAGTTTGTCACCAGCTTCAAGTGATGATTTAAATTTCGTGATAGCAGTCTTAACCGACGAGAGATACGACCGATTTCTTACATTTTTGGCGGCATTGCCGCGAATACGTTTCTTTGCCGATTTATGGTGTGCCATGATAATCCTTGCATTGCATGTCAAATCCGAAACAAGCTCAAGCATTTAACAACCGGTATCCATATTGTCAAGGATATTAATCCTAAAGATTACCGAATCTTAAGCCCAAGGTAACCCCCGTTACCATCCTGGAATGATTGATGTTTTCGTCGGAGTCAGAGCTTTGAGTGAGGAGAGCAGTAAACCCTCCAACGACAAGTTCATTATGGGTTACGAGCGGCATGCGGTAATCGGCTCCTAACTGGTACCGAAGGCCGTGGCAGCGAATTGGTTCGTCAGACGGTTCGCGGATGCTATTGACCAATCGAGTTTCACTAAAAGTTCCTAGAGCAATGTGCACGGAATGTTGGGGGTTCCAACGATAGGTGATGCGCGGCCCGGTGCTTAATCGGTAATAGGTACTTTTCTGACCTTCGCCCGTTGTAAGCAAGCCCAAACTAATGCCTCGATCGTCAGGGTCGGTATCAAGGCTGAAAATCGCAAGCGATCCGGCCTCGCGAGAATCGTCTCGGAGACCCCCATAACCGATTCCAGCCGAGGATTCAAATCCCAAGGCAGTACCAGCTAGGAACATCGCCGATAGTAGAGCTATTAATTGTCGCATCGCGGCCCCCAATAGACTGATAGGCCTCATATCGGCGGGGCGCATCAGAATCCGAGGGTATTGGGAAGGAAATCATTGCCTAATCATACGTTATTATGAGCGGCGAAATGAAAAAAAGGAGACCTTGTCGAGGACTCCTCTTTAAGATTTTATAACCTTTGAAGGCGTTATTTTTTACTTTTACCGGCTTGGATACGTGCTTTGATTCGGGCCTTTAGTTTTCTTAAGGCCTTACGGCGACGCATTTTTCGAGTTTTACGGTTATCTCCAGCACCCATGGTCTGCTCCTTACTTCAGTTTAAGCCCGGCTTTTTTCGCGTAAGCGTCCAAGCCTATTTTGTCGACTGTTCTAAGCGCTGCAGTGCTCACGCGCAGCGAGAAAAAGCGCTTAAGCTCGACCGACCAAAGCCTTTTGGTCTGAAGGTTGGGCAAAAAGCGGTGACGGGTGTGGCGTTTCGAGTGCGAGACTCGATTGCCGGTCTGGACAGCTTTGCCTGAAAGTTCGCATTTCCTAGACATGATTAAGCATCTCCCTGCATCTTGGTGTCGGCTCTGCCAAACTCGCCTTCATGGCCGCCGCCATCACGGCCTCCTTCACGACGAACCGGGCGTTGCATGCGGCTTGAACCCATGGTTGAAGCTGCGACGGCAGACATTTCTGCTGCGAAATTGCGCTCGGTGCGATGTGCGAGGGAGTACGGCAACAGAGCTAGGTAGCGCGCTCGCTTTACGGCGCGGCAAATATCGCGTTGTTGCTTTGCGGTGGCGCCCGAAATACGACGCGGGATGATTTTGCCGCGGTCGGTGATAAAGCGCTTTAGTACATCAGGCGACTTGTAGTCAATCTTGATGGTTGGATCAAGAGTCCTCTTGCGACGGAACATTAACCGTCTTTTTTTTCTGGTTGCTGCAGTCATGTATTCTCCATTGCTGACGTCCGGGAAATTAATAGAATTACCGGCAGCCCCTAACCACTTTATGTGTTTGTGGGGACCACCAAGGACATCCCTAACTAGTGGGAGTGAAAACTACCCCAATACCATGTGATCTGCAAGCCTTTTGCTCCGTCGAAGGCGCGCTAGGGGGAGGAGTGCATCTAAAATAAAGCGGGGCGCATAGGCGTTTCCTTCAGAATGACGCAGCTTTGGGCATCGAGAGATCCAGAAACTCAAAGTTGCAGTCAGGTCATGACTAGTTTCGGGAAAAAGGCTACTTTGGGTGCCACGACCCGAGGCCTATGTCACCAGGAAACCTATGAACTACTACGATGTCGTCGTTTATATTCCCAGTCACGAGACTTTCCTTTATTCGCATCCCGAGCCGATTTTATCTGGTGTTAGGGTCTGTGTGCCGTTTGGACGTCGTAAACTGATGGGTGTTGTCTGGCGGCATCATGAGAAATTCGATGATATTTGGGGTGTAGGGAAAGATAAAGTAAAGGATATTATTGAAGTAATCGATAAAAAGCCAACTTTTTCACCCGTTCTTCGGCAGATAGCCGAGTGGATGAGTTCCTACTATTATTATTCGCTCTCGGATGTGCTCACCACGATGTTGCCCCCAAGTTTGGAAAAACCTACCACGATGGCGTATGAGCTCACCGAATTTGGGTTGAATGAGTTGGGGGTGCACCAAGAAATGGGCGCAACGCTCGTTGAGGCGTTCGGCAAGAAGTCAAAATTATCGGAGGCAGTATTGCGCAAGAAGAAGTTCCCGATTGCGCGCGCATTAAAATTGGGTTTGATCGCGAAAGTTGAGGGGGAAATCAAAGTTCGTCCAAGCCTTTCCGATTTTGATATTCAGCTGAGGGCAACAGGGCTTGAATCTGATCAGATCCGAACTCTGACGGCGAAACAAAAAGAGGCCTTTGAAGCTATATGTCAATTAGATCATGTTAAACCGGTGCTGCTTAAAGGTGTCACTGGCTCAGGAAAAACGGAAATTTATTTGCAGATTATTGCAAGGGCATTCAAGCAGCATGGAGAGGAAGCTCAGGTTTTGGTCCTGGTCCCTGAAATCTCGCTTACGCCGCAGACCACGCGGGTGTTCTCTCAGAGGTTTCCGGGTCAGGTATCAGTCGTCCATTCAGCGATGACAAACCTCAAACGGTGGGAACAGCTTGAAAAAATCCGCAATGGACAATCTCGCATTTTAATCGGTCCGAGGTCGGCCGTGTTTGGACCCTTTCTTAAACTCGTTTTGATCGTGGTCGATGAGGAGCACGATGCGAGTTATAAACAGACGACTGGCCTTTGCTACAATGGTCGTGACATGGCTGTGCTTCGGGCCAAATTCGAAACCGCCATGGTCATCCTGGGGAGCGCTACCCCATCGCTGGAGTCATATCATAACGCCCTTCAGGGAAAATATGAGCTCATTGAGCTGGGCGAACGAGTTGGAGGACGCAGCATGCCCGAGATCGTCGGAGTCGAGCATATGTCTGCTAAAAGCGTGGGTCACAAACTTGGGCCCGGGTTTGAACCAAATCACGCGATACCGATTCATCCAACTGTCCTGGAAGCTATCGAAGCAAACCTCGCGAAGGGGCAACAGACAATCATTCTGGTCAACCGGCGTGGGTATTCCTATTTTCTGTTGGATTTAGCCACCCGAACGACTCTGGATTGTCCCCGCTGTTCGATCAGTCTGACTTCGCACGCGAGGCTGACAGTTCTTCGCTGCCACTATTGCGATTATTCGGTATCGACCAATTCGATCCTGGCCAAGACTGATGCGACGTTTGTTTCGGTAGGTTATGGATCTGAGCAGGCGGAGTTGTTTTTTCAACAGCAGTTTCCCACAGCCCGGATTAGGCGGGTAGATTCTGATACTTCAATGCGTCGCGAGGCCCTAAGTGAGACCCTGGCAGAATTTGGCAGAGGGGAGGTTGATATTCTGGTTGGCACCCAAATGTTGGCCAAGGGGCACGATTTTCCCAAAGTGACGTTGACTATAATTTTGGAGGTGGATCAGCTTCTCAATTTGCCAGATTTTCGGGCAGGTGAGCGGACTTTTCAACTCATGGTTCAGGCCTCTGGGCGTTCGGGCCGTGGGACAGACCCAGGAAAGGTCTTGGTGCAGTCTAGTAAACTCAATCATCGCATCGTGCAGGCGGGCTTAAGACAAGATTATAGCGAGTTTGTCCAGCAGGAACTGCGCTTTCGCAAAGTATTTGATTATCCACCATTTGCAAAACTGGTAGCCTTCGAAATCACATCGGAGGACGAGTCCGAGCTAAAAAACTCTTGCAGAAAAATGGAGGCATGGCTTGCGCGTCATGAAAAGTCCGAGCAGTTTAAATCTGTGAGGGTTTTGGGGCCCGCCACGCCTAGCATCGATATACTGCGCAAACGCCATCGCCGGTCTTTGATATTCATGTCGCGCGATCCCAGGCCGCTGCGCGACCTGACTCAAACCTTTCTCAGAGATCATCAGCGATTGCCCCGGTCGATCCGCCTTAAGGTGGATGTTGATCCGCAATCTCTTCTCTAGTTTGGTCGTCTTGTGCTAAGCTTATCCGATGGATTGATGTTTAACCGGTTGAGGGTAGTGATATGGCAGGCATAGATAACGTAAAACGTGCGGATGACCTGAGTGAACTCAAGCTGCTTGAAAAAAGAACAATTTTCTTGAGCGAAGGCGTCAATGCCGCTGTTGCCAGGCGAGTAATCAATCATCTTTTGGCATTTGATTCCGAATCAGATAAACCAATCTACATGTACATCAATAGCCCTGGTGGGGAGGTAAATAGCGGCTTTGCCATTTATGATGCCATGCGGGCAGTTCGCGCCGATGTGCGAGTTGTGACGGCGGGCTTGTGCGCAAGCATCGCGACGATCATTAATCTTGGCGCGCCAAAGCAGCACCGGTATAGTCTGCCCAACGGCAGATTTCTCATTCACCAACCGCTGATTGGAGGGAACATTCAGGGTCAGGCTTCAGACCTTGAAATTACAGCGCGCGAGATCATCAAAACGCGCAAAAAACTCAATCACCTGTTGTCTAAGGAATGCAATCAGCCATTGGCAAAAGTCGAAGAGGATACCGCTCGAGACTATTGGATGGATGCCGAGGAAGCCATTGAGTACGGTCTAATTACGAAAATCATCGATAACTTTTCGCAAATCGGATAAGGGTTTGTCCTTAACGACCATTTCGGGCGGCGTTGGGTTGGTCTTTCGTCGCCCGGTCTTTTGTTTGTAATAAACATGCTGCCATCCTATTTGCGTGCCCATTGGCTATCGGTTATAGCTGGAACCTTTTGTGTTCTTGTGCTGGGCTTGGTTTCGAGCGGTCCTTTCACGCTGCTTGGTCCTACCCTTGATATATTGATGAGCGATGCCGATCGATTTCTGTTGCGGGACCTGGTAGGTGATCGCTTGGCTGCGATCTATGGTTTTCTCGGTATGTCGATGGAAGGCAGCCGATCGGCCTACCTCCGCGAATTCTGTTGGTGGATTATCGGTTTGTCTTTCGTACGATCCTTTCTCATGCAGACCCACTGGCTTTTGTGGGAAAAAACCAGCGAAAAAATTGCGCGCGATATCCGAGCCGACTTGGTGGATGGTCTTGTATCATTTGATCCAACCGTAAGAGGTACCGAACTCAGGGAGGAAGGGCTCTCTGCTCTTCTTGCCGTTGATCTGAGAACCTTTCGAGAATACATCGTTCATTTTTTTGGAGGCCTTCCCCGAGAATTAGCTCAAGTGGTGTTTTATATGGCGTCACTCATTCTTTTGTCGCCGAAGCTTTTTCTAGTTTTTTGCTTCGGATTGACACCCGCTGGGCTTTTGGTTTCAAAGTTGGGCAAGAAGCTCAAATCACGCACTAACAAAGTGCTAGATAACTATGCTTTGATCTCGGAATGGGTTCAGCAAAGGCTTATAGGGATCGAGACGATCAAGCATTTGCGGATGGAGGCCCAAGAATCCGAGTCGTTTGGCATGCGCAATCTCGAACTGCTTAATTCCTTATTTCGCGCTGCGCGAACTAAAGCGAAGACTTCGCCGATTATGGAGTTTGTCGCCATGGTCGCCTTTGCGGGAGTAATCTTGATAGCGCTGCGTATGGTACATTCGGGCGAAGTTGCTGCTGGAGTTCTGCTTTCTTTTTTTTCGACTCTTGCGATCCTTTCCCAGTCGGTGAACAAACTTAGCCGCTATTACAATTCTAATAAAGAGGGTGCGACGGCTTTTGATCGAATCTGCGCGACTTTGAATGAGATGCGTAAGCATCGCAAAGTCAAAATTAAAGCTCCAGAAGCCCAAACTTTGGCACCGGCGCTACTTGAGCTGCGCAGCGTAGGATTTCGGTATCCCTCGGAGGCTTCGCGTGCTCTGCACGATGTTTCGGTCCGGTTCGAACGCGGAAAATTTTATTGCATCTGTGGCTCATCTGGTGCTGGAAAATCAACCTTAATGAAGCTTGTGCTCGGTCTATTGGAACCAACAGAGGGGCAACTTGTGATCGACCATGATTTTGATCCTTCTCGCGAACTGGTGTATTTGCCTCAGAATTTCCAGAATATGCCTGGTACTATTGCCCAGACTGAGGCCTACCCGGAAGCGCAGGTTGATTTGCAAAGAGTTGAGTGGACACTCGATCAAGTTGGACTGTGGGGCGACATAAGCAAACTGCCCCGGCGAGCAGAAACTGAGTTTGAAGGTTCAAATGAACTTCTTTCCGGTGGTCAGCTTCAGCGACTCCTACTTGCGCGGCTGATTTATCATGATCGTCGGATGATTCTGATCGATGAGGGTACTTCTGCGCTTGATCCTCAATCCGAAATACTGATCTTAAACAAGCTTCAGGCTATGGCGCGTGCTGGAAGTTCGGTCGTGGTCATTGCACATAGGCCGGCGACTTTAGAATATGCTGATGAAATCATACAGTTAGAACATGGCGGAATCGAAGTTAGGGGCTCTCTGGCGGAGCTTAAACGGCATGACGCGTTTAATAATATGTGGTTTTAGTCTGTGCCTCTGGGAGGCTTGATTGGAATAGAGGAGAGATCTTCGAGGACCTCTCCTCTATTTGAAATCACATCATGGTCTTAAACTTCTCTGTAAGGAGCGGCACGGCTTGGAATAGATCTGCGACTATCCCATAATCTGCCACTGAAAAAATAGGTGCGTCTTTGTCCGTATTGATTGCGACAATGACCTTTGAGGTTCGCATTCCAGCCATGTGCTGAATTGAACCGCTGATTCCGCACGCGATATAGAGGTTGGGGTTGACAGTCTTTCCTGTTTGTCCGACCTGCATCGAATGAGCGGCGTACCCAGAATCAACGGCAGCTCGAGATGCTCCTACTGTTGCACCGATGACATCAGCACAGGCATCAAGGATTTTGAAGTTTTCCGCGCTCGCAAGCGAACGGCCTCCTGCAATAATGATCGAGGCTTCGGTGAGGTCAGCCTTTTCGCTTTTACCCTTCTTTACTTCGAGAGTTTTCAGGCGTGAATCGGAAGGAGCATTCCAGCTAAGCGTTTCGCTGCTTGCGGATCCTTTTCCGGACTTTTCAGCTTTAAAGACGTTTTGACGAATCGATACCATTTGTAAGCTGGAGGCCGCTAAGGCGATATCAGCCAGGCATTTCCCTGAAAACATCGGTTTTGTTGCTACAACTTGCTTGTTTTCAAGTGAAACAGCAACAGCGTCGGTGACGATTCCAGCATCTAACCTTGCGGCGAGACGAGGCAGAAGATCGCGACCCATAGGGCTAGCGCTTGCTAGAACGAGATCAGGTCCAAATGCTTTGATGGCAGCTTCGACCGCAGCAGAGTAAGATAGAACATTATATTTTTCTAAAGAGTCGCCGTCTGCGACGAACACCTTGTCAGCACCATAGCCCGCTAAGGAACTAGCCAAAGACCCTGCTGCCTTGCCGCACACTACAGCAGCGACATTGCTAGCCTCAGGAGAGAGTTTTGCCGCGAGCGAAAGAGCTTCATAGGCATTATTTTTGATCTTGCCATCACGTTGTTCGATGAACACTAATACTTTCATTGGGGATCTCCTTACAGCACCTTGGCTTCGTCTCTGAGCAGGTTAGCAACTTTCTCGACCATGACTTTAACATCTTCGCCTTGGAACAATTTGCCTTTTGGCTTTTCAGGTGGGAATTTATACCGCAGCACGGTTGCTTTGGCCTGGCCCTTGAGAGCAGCAACATCCAAGCCGTAATCAGCAGGTGTTTTGGTGTCAAACGGCTTTTTCTTGGCTTTCATGATTCCAGGCAGCGATGCGTAGCGAGGCGTATTAAGGCCTTTGTTGGCGCCGACAATTGCGGGCAGCGTGAATTCGTAAACCTCTGTTTGGCCACCTTCAATCTCACGTTCAGCCGTCGCCTTGTCGCCCGAGAGATCGAGCTTCTGCACGACATTCACATGAGGCCATTGGAGCAACTCCGCAGTCATTGTACCGACATGCATATTATCGTCGTCGATCGCCTGCTTTCCGCAGAGTACGAGGTTTGGTGCCTCGGCTTTGATTACGGCTGCCAGGACCTTTGCCGCAACGAGAGAATCAGCCTGCTCGAACCCAGCATTGCTGATCAAAAGACCTCGGTCGGCACCCATAGCCAGGGCTTTGATAATCAATTCTTTCGATTCGTTCGGCCCAAAGCTTGCGATGACGACATCGCAGTTGTTTTTCTCTTTGATCTTTAGGGCTTCTTCGATCGCAAATTCATCATAAGGATTTATGATAAATTTGGTTTCGCCATGATCGAGGCTTTTGCCATCGGCCGAAAGCTTGATCTTGGTTTCGGTATCAGGGGTTTGCTTCAATAGAACCAGTAATTTCATCACTTCACTCCGTAAATAACCCTTAGTTTAAGGTTAGGACGTTGTTTTTGAGGAGGGGCGATGTTAGCAAGGCGGCCCGAGCTTTGCAACCGTACGAGCGTATCAACCTCGCGATTGTTTTGCGCGAACGCTTGAGATAGGAATGACTATTTGTTTACCTATGGTCAATCGGGTTGGAGACATAGACGGATTAAGTGAAAGTATGTGGTCGGCTGCCACATGGTACTTTCTTGCAAGAGAATGAATGGTGTCGCCGCGTTTTACTGTGTGAAATTGGGTCGCGCTGATCTCATAGTGATTCAAGTTAGGGGCGATTTGGTAGAATGCTTTTTCATAGCTGGCGTCGATATGGAGCAAGTAGGGTTCATCCCTCGACGGTGGTGTTAGGTTGCGGGTAAGTTCTGGGTTCCAGAATTTTAAATCGGCTAGAGGAATATTAAGGTCGCGGCTCAGATCTTCGAGCTTTATGGGTTGCTCGATCGGTATCGTGACTAGCTTTGGCTCCTCCGCCGAGGAAGGTGTAACCATAAATCCATACTTCTGCATGTCTTCGGCGATCTGAATGGCGGCAAGAATTTTGGGAACATAAGATTTTGTTTCGGCTTTCAGGTGATTTGTTTTAGCCAAAGTCCAGAAATCCCGAGATCCGGTTTCTCGAATCGCTCGAATGATTTTGTTGGGTCCGGCATTGTAAGCCGCCATCGCAAGGTACCAGTCGTTAAATTTTCGGTGAAGTGTTGCGAGGTAACGAGCTGCTGCCAACGTCGATTTATGGGGGTTCCGTCGCTCATCCACCCATGGCGAAATCTGAAGGCCAAAAGACTTTGCCGTTGGTTTCATGAATTGCCAGGTACCGGATGCATGTGACCTTGAGTATGCCGAATTGCTAAACCCAGACTCGACCATGGCAAGGTAGTAGAGTTCCTTAGGAAGTCCTTGAGCGCGGAGTGTGGGGAAAACAATCTGCTCAAACCTCTTGCTTCGGTCGAGCCATTTCAAAAAATCTTTCCTTCCTGTCGGGCTCTGGAAGTATGCGATCCATGCATCGATTCTAGAATCATGCACATAGGGTATCTCGCGGAGGAGGTCGCGGTTGGGCCTGAGCAAAACACTCTTTGCGTAGGAGAGGCTAGCCTTATGTTCTGCCTTCGAAAGTTTTCGTCCACTTTGGCGTTTGATGTGACTTTCGTAGGCGGATTGGAGGAATTGAGTATAAATGGAATCTTTGCAATAAATGTTGGCAAAATCGAAGGTTTCAGGCTCAGGTTTTGCTTCCAAATTCGTCGCTGCCGATTCGATCTGAACTGGCTTTTCTGCCAGCCGCTCCGACTCTTGGTGCGTGACGCAGCCAATGAGCAGCGAGAAGAATAGGACCGCAGTGATCGAACGGTAAACCAAGATTGGCCTCAGCAATTCTTAGGAATAAACTAAGATTACCGAGGTAGCCGCGTGTAAACAAGACTTGACAAATAAATATATTTCTTTGATCTAAAGGTGGACTCAGTGGCTTTCTTGCTTGAGGTTGATTTCCTTTTCTAACTTAGAAAATTGCTGAGCTTTTTCAATAAGTTGCTGCTCAGTCATCCTCTTTACGAAGATATTTTTATCCGACTCCGGATCCTCGTGTTTTTGTTTGGCAACTTGAAACAACGCTTCAGAGCCAAGGCGGAGAACATTTTTACGAATGTCTTTGTACTCGGGGTAGTCATCGAGCAGCTTGATCGCTCGATAGGCGCAGGCGTGGTAGATCTCTTGTTTGCAATAAAATTCGACGACGAATTCATGACTTTCAGCAATTCTGCGTCGGCCTTGGGATGACTTTTCCTTGGCTTGCTTCGTGTATTCGCTATTAGGGAAGCGCTCAATTAGCTGTTTCCACTCGTTTATTGATGTTTGAGTTAGTTCTTGATCGCGATTGATAGCCTCTGGTGCATCGATCCAGTAAGATTCACCGGTGCGGTACATGGCAAACGGGACTTTTTCGTGCTTGGGATGTAATTTGACAAACTGCTTGTAGGCTGTGGCGGCCTGCTCGTAATTGCCGAGTTCAAAGTGAGAATTTGCAATGAATAGTTCAGCAAGAAGCGAATATTTACTGTATGGAAATCGACTCTTAAACTCGCCGAGTTTCTTTACAGCTAGGTCGTAGCTGCCATCGTCGTAATACTCGCGAGCTTTTGCGAAGGCGATCTCCGGGTCAGGTGACATTTCTGTATCGTCGGTACAACCTTGGTAAGTTCCTAAAATTATTAAAGAGAATAATAATTGCCGAAAGAATTTCAAATTTATCATGGGGAGATCCTTCAACTTTGCCGCAAAGTGCCGATTATAGTTGAGATCGGTCGCGGCGACGATTAGATCCTAGATTACATTTTACTCAAGATTAGTAAAGTCTGGGATTTTCCGAATAAGCAACATAGGATAGCGTGTAGGGTTCCGATTTTGAGAAGGCCCGGCAAAAAACCCAAACTTTCAATCCAGCAGTCGAGCCTGAGCTTTGTTCTGGTCATTTTGGTGTTTTCCACAGTAGCGCACCTAGTTTCAGTCTACAAAGTTCCCCCGGGACTAAAAAATATCGCGATGCAAGAGCCGCGAGAAAAAGTCAAAGTCAAGATTGTAACCAAACCAAAGCCGCCAGAACCGCAAAAGCCAAAAGAGCCCGATCCCGAAGCCCAAAAAATTCTTGAGGTAAAGGAAAAAGAAACCGAACGACCCAAGGTCGCGCAGTACAAGGGACAGCAAAATCATCAAACCGAAAAAGAGACGCGGGTGAAACCGACTCCGCATAAGCAGGCACAGGATCCTGGTCAGGCGGGAGAAAAAGCCAAGAGCGCGCCTAAACCACAAACAACCGCGCAGAAGCCACCCCAGAAGCCAAATGAAAAGCCGGAGAAGAAAACCGCCAGCGAAACTCCCAAACCCCACCTAAAAATTGAGGGCTCAAAGGAAAAGATTCTGAGCAAAAATGGCAAAGTTTCGGTCAATGCTAACAAGAAAGAACAGCAGGAGACAAAATCAGCGTACCAGGAATTGCTTCCCACTTCTCAAGACTTGTCGCATCAGATTGAAGCTGGCTACCAGGACTATGTGGATGAAAACTTGGCTTTGGGAGATAAGATCGATATCAACACTGTTGATTATCGGTACATCAGCTACTTCACGTCTATGCGCAAGGCGATTGAACTTGTTTGGGTCTACCCAGCGCAATCAGCCCGGAGAGGTCATCAGGGTACGGTCGGCCTGCAGTTTACTATCTATAAAACTGGAAAGGTTGAAAATCTCAAAATAGTCAACTCTTCAGGTTACCCTGCCCTTGACCAGTCAATCGTCGAAGCCATTCAGTTGGCTTCGCCATTTGCGCCGCTGCCTGACGGGTTTGGTAAGTCAAAGCTCACTATCACAGGCAACTTCCGCTATCTTCTCAACAGTTTTGCTGTTGGTCATTGAATCCAAATTCGGTCCCTCAATCTGCCTTAACCCCTCACTCGTATAAATATGATATTGTATATCTATGAGTCTGACGCTGCTTCGCATGATCAAAATTTCTGTCATTTCCGCAATGGTCGCGGCGTGTGCTTTTCTCTATTTGTGGCGATCGGTAGCCAGAGACGTACGAAGCCTCCCATCAAACCTCAACGATGTTTCTGAGAATCATTCCACGGTGAGCGATGCTTTTGGTGCTCAATTGATAAACTTTGCGAGCGTCAATCATAGGTGGCTGCCGCTAGAAGAGATTCCCGAATCCGTGGTGGATGCATTCCTTGCGGTAGAAGACTGTGGCTTCTACAATCACTGGGGCGTGCGTCCCACAAGCATTCTTAGAGCGGTTTGGGTGAATACTAAAAAGGGCGAGATAAGCCAGGGAGCGAGCACTATCACCCAACAACTGGCACGCATGAAATTTTTGGGGCGGGAGAAAACGATTGCCCGCAAGCTAAAGGAGTTAATTCTAGCTTTACGGCTCGAACAAACCTACTCCAAAGATCTTATACTCGAAGCTTACCTAAACAGCGTATTTCTAGGCAATCACTCCTACGGCGTTGCCGCTGCGGCGCGCAATTATTTTGCCAAGGATATTGCGGATCTAAATCAGGCCGAAGCTGCGATGCTCGCCGGGCTGCCGCGAGCCCCAAGTTTTTATGCTCCCAACAAGCATTGGACGCGAGCAAAAAAACGTCAGAGCGAGGTCTTGCGCCGCATGGTTGCTTGCAAGAAGGCAACCAAAGACGAGGTACGCTCTGCCTATCGGCAGCCGCTCAAAGTTGAGGCTCATATTGCTGATCAAAAACCGCAGGGTCAAAAATACTTCGAAGCAGCGCTGCGTGAGGATCTTGAGCGCCGCTTTGGACGAACTGACATCGATCAAGCAGGTCTGCGAATCCAGACCTCATTTGACGGGCGATTGTCCGAAGGCATCGACCGAGCTATAGAGCGATTTCATGTTGGTCTAGCTAAGTTTGCACCCGAAATGCAGGTGGCGTATGTCGCTATGAATCCTCAAACTGGTGGGGTCATTGGATTGCGCGGTGGCCTTGAATTTGCCACGAGTCAATTTGATCGCGCAAGGTATATGCGCCGGGAGCTTGGGTACAGCACGCTTCCATTGTTATATGGCGTTTCCGCAGCCCACGATTACCGCACGCTGCCGGCGGCCGATCGTCAGGGTACAATGTCGATTTCGAGCCTTCTTGGGGAAAGTGCCTCCAATCAATTTTCATCCCTTGTCCAAGGGTTAGGGCTTGGCACGATCCGCCAATTCCTTACGGCGACACCGCTGAGACTCAACTCTTCTGATGCAAGAGCAATCACTGGTTCGCCCTGGGAGCTCGCCGAGACGGTCGCATCGGTTGCCAATTTGGGGTCTGTTTGCGAACCAGCGCTTTTTACTCAGTTGGATAGGATCAAGCGTCAGATGGTAATAAAAAATATTCACTGTACGCCATCCAAGGCATTCGATAGATTTGCTGCCTACGCTGCAAATTATTTGGCCCAGCCGAAGGTCCTTGCCACCGACGAACCTATTGTATCGTTGGCAACCATGCTTGAGGACCGACAGGATGCTTGGGCGGTATTATTTAGTCGCAAGGTGGCGCTGGTAGTGTGGGCCGGACTCGAGCGGGGTCGAGGAAGGCTTGGTCCCGCTGAAGCTGCAGTCGCGGTTCCACTCAACCTGCTGAAACGTGATTTGGAGCACGAACTCACCCGTCACGGATACTGGGGGGCAGGGACAGGAGTTGTGCCGCCAGCCGGGATAGCATTTAAAATGCAATCTCTTTTGGGGCAAGGTACTCGGGCTGCGCTTGCGTTGCCTCACAATCCCTATGTGCGTCCCCGATCGACGATAAAGTATTAGATACCAGGCTCTGAAATCTATGTTAGTATGCGTATTAGAAGCGTGCCAAGAAATTTAGGATCGATGGACATTGCCTTAGCTTAGCGATGGGTCACGGTGTTATTTGGGAACCGCCCCTGGTGCATGCCCGTCTATTGTCTCGGTCCTTGGGTTTGATCCTCTTGGATGGTGAGGTGATTTATGCGAAAGGTCAAAGGAACGAAGATCGACAAGGAACCGGTTGAGAGCTACGTGCTAGAGATGTACACAAAACTTCGTAATGTCGATGATGCGGAATTAAAGCGCGAGATCGTCCGAATGAAAGGTGATCTTGGGTCACGTCTGGTCCTTATGAGAAAAAAAATCGCTGAGCATGGTTTGGGTGATATCGAAAGTATTGCGCGCGATATATCCCACGATGCCCTCAAACTGGGAGCAACCTCCCTACTCGACGCTGCGATCCGTATGCAGGGGGCTGTTCGGGGCAATAATAGCGGTATGGCGCTTGACCTTCTCGATCAGATGGAATCCGAAATGAGCCGACTGGCAGATTTTATCGCTAAACAATAATAATTTACTTAACTCTCGGTACGGTGCGGCGAAGTGTTTGCCTTGCGGTGGGGAATTCATTAGACTAACCCGTTGTTTAGGCAATTTAGGCAACCTTCCTGCTAGTCGCGAGGTTTCGATGACCGATACCGAGGTCCTTCAATCATACCGCCCGAAACAGAAAATTCGAATTGTTACGGCCACTGCTCTGTTCGATGGGCACGATGCCAGTATCAACATCATGCGGCGACTGCTTCAGGATCGCGGCGCTGAGGTCATTCACCTGGGGCACAATCGGTCGGCTATGGAAATTGTTTCAGCCGTTATTCAAGAAGATGCCCAGGCAGTCGCTATCTC
Source organism: uncultured Oligoflexales bacterium (assembly GCA_964582405.1). Taxonomy (GTDB): domain Bacteria; phylum Bdellovibrionota_B; class Oligoflexia; order Oligoflexales; family Oligoflexaceae; genus CAZOSN01. The sequence continues at coordinate 32,858 of CAZOSN010000020.1, forward strand.
AAGTTATCAGGGTGGGCATGTTGAATTCTTTAAGTACATCCGTGAGCTTCTCGATCAAGCTGGTGGTAAAGACGTTAAGATTTTTGGAGGCGGCGGCGGAGTTATCGTACCTCGCGAAATTGAAGACCTTCACCGCTCAGGTATCTCCAAAATATTTAGTCCCTCAGATGGACAGATTTTGGGGTTGCAGGGAATTATCGGCTACATACTGCGCGCCTGTGATTTTGAATTTCAGGAGTTTGGCACCAGAGATTCCGACCGTGCCGCGCAGCTCGGCAGGGCTCTGACCCTTCTTGAGCAAAATCCGGCGCGATTTAGTGAGCTGGCCGATAAAGTAGGGCGCGAAGGCGACCAAGCAGTCGTTATAGGTATTACCGGCACGGGTGGGGCTGGAAAGAGCTCAATCACCGATGAGCTGATTAGTCGCTTTGTCTTCGACCACCCCGACGTCTCGGTTGCGCTTGTTTGCGTTGATCCTTCCAAGCGAAAAACAGGTGGTGCGCTGCTTGGCGATCGTATTCGAATTAATTCAGCTTCGCATACCAACGTGTTTGTGAGGAGTTTTGCAACACGGGGATCCGGGGCTGAAATATCAGGCGTGACGCAGGATGCTGCCAAACTTCTGGCAAGGTCAGGGTTTGATATAGTTTTTGTCGAAACATCTGGCATAGGTCAGGGAGATGCGAAAATTCTTGGATTGGCCGACATAAGCCTTTACGTCATGACTCCTGAATATGGGGCCGCTACTCAACTTGAAAAAATCGACATGCTGGATTTTGCTGATTTGATCGCCATTAACAAATTTGAACGCCGTCAGGCCCTTGATGCGATCCGCGATGTTCGAACACTGTTGAGAAGGTCCCGGATGAAAGGCGTGCGTTCTGAGGATAAAGATTTCCCCGTGTTTGGTACAATTGCGAGTCGATTCGAAGACGACGGAGTAAATGGTTTTTATCGGGCACTCTGCGAAAAAATCAATCTAAAGCTTGGTCGGAAAAAATTTCAGCCGGCCGAGGGGCGCAAATTCGCAATCGAATCGTCCAGTCGCCACGCGCTGATCCCGGGCGAGCGTATTTTCTACCTGAGCACTGTTGTTAAAGCTGTGCGCGCCTATCACAGGTTCGTTGCTGAGGAAACAGCAAAGGTCAAGTTAGCGGAAAGTTTGGATGAATCGGCAAAATATTATCAAGAAACCCAAAAAGAAATCGCCTTGGCGGATGAATTGGTTCAGTCTGCAAAAGCGGCATGGAGCAGGGTTGATGAGAGTGTTCGTCAGGCCCTTGAACTATTTGATGACCTCAAAGGGCGTTATGATGTTTCGCCCTTTGTCTACGAAGTGCGTGGGAAAAAAATCGAGGTTGAATCAAAGATAGAGTCGCTTTCTCATCTCAGTATCCCAAAAGTTGCCACGCCTAATTTTATGTCGCGCGCGGAAATAGCCAAGTATCTGCTTTTCGAAAATCTGCCCGGATATTTCCCGTTTACCGCAGGTTTATTTCCTTTTCGACGTCTGAACGAAGATCCTAAGCGGCAGTTTGCTGGCGAAGGGGGACCTCGCCGTACCAATGAAAGGTTTCATTACCTATCGAAACGCGACCCGGCGAAACGCCTTTCGACCGCATTTGACAGCGTAACCTTGTACGGTGCCGATCCCCAGAAACGGCCAGATATCTATGGTAAAGTCGGTGAGTCAGGGGTTTCAATCGCGCATTTGGGTGACATGAAGGAGCTTTTTGCGGGCTTTGACCTTTGTTCACCGAATACGTCGGTAAGCATGACTATTAATGGTCCAGCTCCGATAATTCTGGCTATGTTTCTAAACACGGCAATTGATCAGGAAATCGACAAATTCCGCAAGGACCAGGGGGAGCCGAATGCTGAACAAATCAGCTCGATTCGAGCCAATACCTTGGCGGTTGTACGAGGAACGGTTCAGGCTGATATTTTGAAAGAGGATCAGGCGCAGAACACTTGTATTTTCTCGACCGAATTTGCGTTAAAGCTCATGGGCGACATGCAAGAGTACTTTATCCGGAATAAAATCCGCAATTACTATAGTGTTTCGATTTCTGGCTATCATATTGCGGAAGCAGGTGCGAATCCTATCACGCAGCTCGCTTTCACGTTAGCAAATGGTTTTACCTATGTTGAGTATTATCTGGCACGTGGGATGAAGATAGATGATTTTGCACCAAACTTGTCGTTTTTCTTTTCAAACGGTCTTGATCCCGAGTACTCAGTGATAGGGCGGGTTGCGCGAAGAATCTGGGCGATCGCGATGCGAGATATTTATGGCGCTTCTGAGCGTTCGCAGAAGCTAAAGTATCATATTCAAACGTCGGGGCGGTCTTTGCACGCGCAGGAAATCGATTTCAATGATATCCGCACGACGCTTCAGGCCCTGCTAGCACTTTATGACAACTGCAATTCATTGCATACAAATGCCTACGACGAGGCGATTACGACGCCGACCGAGGAAAGCGTGCGTCGAGCGATGGCGATTCAGCTGATTATCAACAAAGAACTTGGTACTAACAAAAGCGAAAACATCAATCAGGGCTCCTATTTCTTGGAAGACTTGACCAATTTGGTTGAGGAGGCGGTTCTTGAAGAATTTGAGCGTCTTTCAAGCCGCGGCGGCGTCTTGGGTTCAATGGAAACGCAATATCAGCGCAACAAGATTCAGGAAGAAAGTCTCTACTACGAGAGCTTAAAGGACTCAGGCGAGTTGCCCATCATTGGCGTCAATACCTACCTTAACCCGAATCAGGATTCTCATGGCACGGGTGATAATATCGCCCTCATCCGCGCAAGCTACGAAGAAAAAGATGATCAGATCAAGAGGCTTGATGAATTTCGAATTGAGGCTACGGAATCTAAACGTGAGGAAGCACTGCATAAACTCGCACTGGCCGTAATTGGGAATAGTAATATCTTTGCCGAACTCATGACGACCGTTAGATATGCGAGCTTGGGAGATATTTGCAATTGCCTCTATAAAGTAGGCGGACAATATCGCCGATCAATGTAGGACTAGATCCTTTCAAGAAGTTCGGTCCAGGCTTTCGCGATGAGATGGTCGGAAACTGCGACCGTGTAGTCTTGACCTTTCGCAGCAGGTTCGCCGAGAGTTTTGAGCAATACCCAACGGGATCTATCGTCGCCCGCCACATTTTTCTTGTCCTGCTGGATATAATCGATGAGGCGCTTTTGAAAAGCCTTTGATTTAAGATCTGATTCACCAAGGTACATGGCAAGCGTCTGACGAGTGAGCAAAGTACCGCTCTTTTTCAATGCATTTAGCGCAAAATTTTTTTGACTCTCGGGGAGCCCTGCGACCTTCTGCGAGAGGTCGAGACAGAAAGCAAGGCCCAGGGCCACGGCTTCGCCATGGTCGATTGTCGCTTCGCCTGATTCCTGAGAAATGGCCTCGAGCGCATGGGCCAATGTGTGTCCCAGGTTAAGGGTAGCCCTCAGATGGTTTTCGGTGGGGTCAATCTCGATGATCTTAGATTTCACGGCGATCAGCTCGGGTAGATTCAAGATAATCGCTTTGGTATCGAGATCGTGGCTTGACTGGGCGATGCGATCGATAAGGTCGGGCTTTCCGAGCAAGAGGGCATGTTTGATCGCCTCGCTTATGCCCGATCGAAAAGCACGAGGGCTAAGTGTTTTGAGCCAGCCTGTCCAAACTTCGACTTGAGTAGGAAAAGCAAAGCGGCCGATCTGGTTCTTGCCAAACGGTGGGAAATTCACACCGGTTTTTCCGCCAACCGATGCGTCAACCATAGCAAGCAAGGTGGTAGGAACGAACGCAAAGCTTGAACCACAAAGATTGGCTGCAAACGCGGCGGCATCGGACAGAATCCCGCCACCTATAATCAGCCAACGTGAAGGTTGACTGCGGTCGTGCCATGCTTTGACTAATTCTGCCACAGAGCTGAGGTTTTTTTGGTTCTCGTCGAGGTGACAGGTGTATGCATTGGGAGGAACCAACTTCGGCCAAAGTTGGGCAATGTTGTGGTCAAGAACGACGAATGCATCCTGGTAGTCTTGGATGAAGTCCGAGTCTGTGCGAAACACGATTTCATAGGCAGATTGATAGGAATTCTCCTCGGAATTCGAAATAGCAACCCCTCGTTTATAAACGCTTGCTGCGAGGATGTAAGGTTTTGGATCCCCGACGTCGCTGAGATCCCAAGCATGAAATCTCGACAGATTGGCCTTGAATGCCTGCGTTAAGACATCATGAGTTCCCTTAGGCCAGTTGAGGGCCGAATCGAGTCTGTTGGCTTTTAGAGTTTGTCCTCCTGGCCATCGGAAGCTCGCCCTAGGTTTAGCGGGAGGCTCGGTATACTGCCAAGGGATCCTAAGTGGATTTGGTAGATTCATAAAATACGGCAACTCTACATTAATATTGTGGATACTCAGCCATTGCTCCTATTTTTCCGAGAAGATACTTCCCTGCTTCTAATCTAAAGAAGATTGCGGTGAAGGTCGATATGATCCCTGAAGAACGACACACGGGATGGATAACCGATGAAGGCACCGGGGAAAAAACCAAGTTTCGGCAAAAAAACGCTCCGCCGTCAGGTAGAGGCGCTCAAACGTGCCAAGCTTGCCGCAAGAAAAGTTGTGAAGCTCTCAGACTTTAAAGAGCTCAGCAAAGACACCCGCTCTGAAACTGTGCTGGTAGTTGATGATGACGAGATCATGCGCAACGGCATGCAGCGCATCCTGGAAGGCGAGGGCTACAGCGTCATGGTAGCTGAGGATGGCCTCGGTCTGTCGAGGGCTCTCGAATCAGCAACGTTTGAACTAATCCTTCTCGATGTCAATTTACCATGGGTAGATGGTTTCGAACTTTGTGCCCTGATCAAAGGTAACCCGCTCTTTAGGCATGTCCCATTGATACTTATCTCTGGCAATAAATCAGAAGAATGCGTTAAGCGCGGTTTTGAATCCGGCTGTGATCACTTTATCGGCAAGCCGTTCGAAGTCGATCGTCTCCTAGAAATTGTCGAGGCATCGGTCGGTTTGAAATCTGCAAATTAGCTTGACATAATAACCACGCCAATGTACCAAAAACCCCTGATTGTTCCTCAGTAGCTCAGTCGGTAGAGCAGGTGACTGTTAATCACCGGGTCGGCGGTTCAAGTCCGTCCTGGGGAGCCATCTCACATCGGAGACAAACCCGTTTCCGCACTCGTTAACAGCGGGTA
>CAZOSN010000021.1:0-4973 GCA_964582405.1 uncultured Oligoflexales bacterium
TGTGACATTGACAAGACTTATTTAGAAACTAACATCGAGTCAATCATGTCATTGGCCAAGACTGCGTTGGAGCAACCGCTTGATAAACAGACGGTTGCAGGAGCTGCTGAGGTTCTATCGGCGGCAAGGTGGAACACACCAAGTGGCAAACCAAACAGTCTTCATTTTGTTTCGGCATCTCCGCCACAGATTCGCCAAGTCCTTCAGACTAAGCTGATGTTTGACTCCTTGCAGTGGAACACGGATACGTTTAAAAACCAAGTTTACAATTTGCGTAAACGCCGCATGGATATGTTAAGAAATCATGTTGCCTACAAGTCTTATGCCATACTCTCTGTGATGCAACAAATTCCACCCCCGGGATCCGTGTACCTGATTGGGGACAATGCCGAACACGATGCTTTTATCTATGTCGGTTATAAATTGTTTCAGGAAGGTGCGCTCTCTCGCGATGGGTATATCCGATACCTCATGATGAGCGGAGACATCGACGGCTTTGCTGAAGAATTCAAAAGCCTTCCTGATCCAGACCGAAATCTACCAGTGAATGCGATCTATATCCGTGAGGTTGCGGGCTATAAGACACTGCACGCATCGGGTTTGACAGACGATGTCGTTTATTTTTCGTCCTATCACACGGTGCTTCTTGATTTCTACCTTCGCGGTATCATCACAGGTCATGAGGTCTGGCCAATTCTTCGAACCTTTCACAATGAGTACGGAATAACCCGGATGCAGCTCATGTCATCCCTAAGGCGGGCGCAAGCAAATACAAATGATGCCGAAAAGCGCGACACGTTGAAATCCATTGCCTCAAAATTAAGGGAAGCCGGCCCAATTCCCTCTGATTATGGGGATCGATCCCCAGATGCTGCTCCACGCAAGGTTCGGCCACCGATGTCTGAGACCGAAATCTTGGAAAAGGCTCGGGCATGGCTTCAGTCAATTAACCAGCATTGATTTTGATCAGCCCAAACCAACCCATGAGCCAGAAAGAATCGTATCTTTTGCCAGAGCGTCTGTAGGTTCTGGATAATCTTGAATAAAATGAATCCCGCGCGATTCTTTGCGGGCCATGGAAGATCTTATCGAAAGATAGGCGACATCCGCCAGATTGCGGACTTCGAGCATGCTGCCCGTTACACGGTAGCGCCAATAGTAATGATTAAGTTCTGTTCGGAGCGGCTTGATCCGACTCAAGGCGCGCTCAAGGCGCTTGTTGGTGCGAACAATTCCAACGTAATTCCACATCAAGCGGCGGATTTCTTCCCACATGTGGTTGAGAACACTGATTTCGTCGGAAGCTACGGCAAAACCTGAGTCCCAGGGTGGGAAATAAGGCTCGACCGAGCACGGAGGTGTTGAATCGCGCAACGCATCTTGGGCAACGAAATCGGCAAACACCAGCGCTTCCAAAAGGCTGTTAGACGCTAGGCGATTGGCACCGTGAAGGCCGGTGCAGGAAACTTCACCCAAAGCGTAGAGGTTGACGACGTTGGTTCGGCCGCGGTCATCGACAATCACGCCCCCGCAACTATAGTGCGCAGCTGGCACCACCGGGATCATCTCACGGGTTATATCGATCCCGAATTTTAGGCACTGCTCATGAATGTTTGGAAAATGCTGCTTGATTCTGGTCTCACCCAAATTGGTCGCGTCAAGGTAGACAAACGATGCTCCAGATTTTTTGAGTTCAGCATCGATTGCGCGCGCGACGATATCGCGCGGCGCCAATGAACCAAGGGGGTGATACTGCTTAACGAAATCCTGGTGCAGGGTATTGCGTAAAACCGCTCCTTCGCCGCGCACGGCTTCGGAAATCAGAAAATTCTTGGCGAGTGGATGAAATAAGCAGGTTGGGTGAAACTGCATGAATTCGAGATTTCCGACCCTACAGCCCGCGCGCCAAGCCATGGCTAAGCCATCTCCCGTGGCGGAATCTGGGTTTGAAGTATACAGATACGCTTTGCCATGGCCGCCGGTGCATAGGTAAGTTTTGTGACTTGCGACGCCATAGATCCCGCCAGTGGTCCTATCCAGGACATAGGCTCCAAGGCAGCGGTTTGCAGAAAAATCAGGGGCGTATTTGTCACTTGTAATCAGGTCTATGGCGAACTGATCTTCCAGGAGCGTTATCTGAGGATGCGTGGATACTTTGTGGAGCAGGGCTCGTATAATCTCGCGCCCCGTTAGGTCCTCGGCGTGAATAACGCGGCGCTGGGAGTGCCCTCCTTCCCGGGTCAGGTGATAGCTGGAATTTTCGGCTACCGGGTCCATTTTTGTAAATTCAACACCCCAATCGATCAGTTCCGAGATCGCTGCGGGGCCAGCTTCGATGACTTTCTTGACGATACTTCGGTGGCATAAGCCAGCGCCAGCCACCATCGTGTCCGCAATATGCTGCTCAAAGCTGTCGGCGCTGTCCAGGACCGAGGCAATGCCCCCTTGGGCATGCCAACTATTATTGTCCATTACATTAGATTTAGTGATGATCAGAACACGACCGTGTTCCGCTAGGCGCAGGGCCAGTTTGAGTCCAGCGATACCGCTTCCGATGATCAGGTGGTCCGTGTTAATCTTTGGACTTTCCTGAGCGATTGTCATATAACTATCCCCGACTCAAGACCAGAGGTGACCGCAAGCGCTTTAGTGCTGCGTTGTGCATGCCTTGAATGGCAGTTTGTGGATCATTTGGCAATCGATTTAAGCTATATGGATAAATTGAAACGTCGCCTGGAAAACTTCAAGACTCTGCCTAACAAGTTAACGATAGGCAGAATTATGATCATTCCCGTGATTCTAGTAGTTTATCCGTTAACCCATCAGTTCGTTTTTCCCCGGATTTTTTGCGCGATTCTGTTTCTCCTCGCCGCTCTGACCGACTTCTTGGATGGCTATTTTGCACGAAAGTACAACCATGTTTCCAAGCTAGGGGCTCTGCTCGATCCGATCGCTGACAAAATCCTTGTGGCAAGCTCGATCACGATCCTCACTAATGCAGGTTATCTTTCGGCTTTCGTTGCCGGTCTGCTTTTGTGCCGAGAGATCGCAATCGGTGGTCTTCGGATGGCGGCACTTGAACTTGGATTTACGATCGAAGTCAGCGAGCTTGGCAAAGTCAAAACCGCCGTGCAGGACCTCGCCTTCTTCTGCCTGATGATCTATGTGGACTTTACGATTCCGGTGGGGCATATCGCGACGGTTGTTGCCCTAGGCTTATCCTACTATTCAGCATTTCAATACTGCCGTGAATTCTGGCAAAACGGACGAAGCCACTTCCTCGAACCGGACGAAGACTAGTCGTTCCTTTTTTTGGAAAAATACAAATTTAGGCATGTTTCGTTATGATTCCGGGTCGGCAAAAGTGTCCTCCAGTCAGGGTATGGATTTTTCTTAATTCACCCAGGACTTTTTGCCGAAAGCCTATAAGGTAATTTTTAAGGATAGAACTAAGTGAACCTCAAGGAACACAAAGTCGCCCCGGAGTTTGCCTTCCGTGGCATGTTGAGGCAGAAGCTGCGCTCGCTCAGGGCCGCGCTTTTGGGGCATTTTTTCTACGCGGCTGAGTTTGAGGACATGACTGATCATTATCCCGAAACCGAGGGCAGGAATTTTGTCGTGCTGTCGCAAACAGCGACGGATGCCACCTGCTTTAGCCACCTCAACGAACCCTATAACTTGGTTGAATTGATTCAAGTTGAAGACGATTCAATTTCGGAACGCGCTCCGAAATTGACGGTTTTCCCTGGTGCGTCTGGAGTCATTTTGATCGATTGCGCAAGTGAATTTGCGTCGGGTCTGTGTCATGGAATTTTTAGTCATTTGGCAAGGGATGGTCATGAGTTAACTTCGATCCAGCGGTTTGGAAGTCGTTCATTCTTAACCACGCTCGATATCGATTCGGTTGCGCTTGATAGGAAGCTCAATATCATAGACCCCAGATTGAAAAATCAATTTCAGTTCAGCAAATTTATCGAGAGCCTCAAACCTGCGGTTTCCCTGAATACCGTGAATGTTGTTGCGGATGGCGAAACGGTCCAGTACCTGTGGCAAGGGGAGTTTCACGGAGATGGTCTTATCAGGATCCCTTGTTGCTTTGATGCCGTTGTGGGAATGGTGGACAGTTCTGGTCGTTTCTCGTTGATGACGGTGCTGGACTGTCACGAGCAGGATCACAGGTGCCGGCTCTACGGCCTCATCAATGAACCGTGCCGCCCACAGGTTCAGGTTTTACCATCTGCTGCCTCCTAGTGTATTTCATAAACCTAATCATACGAATCGAAATAAATCTCATAATAAGAAACCAGCCATTGCATCGTTTAGAAAGAGCCAGTACAGTTGTAGATAGCAATCATCAAACCGATAAAGTCAATATTATGAGCGGTGACTTCACATCTATTGTGATCACGGGTTGTCTTTGGTACTGGACCGCCAGTAAAATTTCGATCACCGTGTGTCCGCTGCGCGAGGAGAATCGCTGGCATCGGCGCCTTGCTAATATAGCCTTTGCAATTCTTTTCATCATTCAGATTGCTTCCATCTCGGATCTGGTTTCGATCTGGGGTACCAGCATCGGGGCCGCAGTGGTCACCATCGCGACCTTAATCTTTTCAAAATTTGATAGAGAAGGGTTTTGGGCCAAGCCACGCAATCAGCTGGTCGGTGCCATGAGTCTTTTGACGTTAGCTCTAACCCTGCCTGTGGTATATGGTCACAAGGTTATGATTCCGATGTTCTTTGCGCTGATTGTGGCTCATGGCTTCCACAAAGCACTGCTTCGGCAATTCAATGATAGCCTCAATGATCTTGATTCAATCCGCCTCAAGGTAACCAAATTGCAGGCTGACTTGCTTAATGCCCGCCTTGAGCATAGCGCTCAGGCGACCTCAGGGATCAGGCCGTTCCCAGCGAAGGACTTCTCGGGCGAAGCTCGCGTTCCGGTTGCTTTGCCGTAAGATTTGAAATCCTCGTCT
>CAZOSN010000021.1:5073-34495 GCA_964582405.1 uncultured Oligoflexales bacterium
CTTAGCTCATGTCGGGCTCTTAGCTCATGTCGGGCTCTTAGCTCATGTCGGGCTCTTAGCTCATGTCGGGCTCCCATCAATCGGTGATCCCTGGAAGTTATTGTTCTTAACGGGGCCTGATTAGGCTCTCCCTATTGGTGCACTTCTGTAGCGCGAATGGAGCCGCTCTAACGCTTTTGCGCCAGAGCGAGCGGTTGGATTACTTGTGCGTGAAAGTGTATACCCCATCCCAGTTCTCGCCGGGACGATTGGCAATATACTCGTTCAGGCGTTCTACATAAAGCTCTGAACTTTTGTCGTCAGGTTTCATCATGAGGCATGTCCGAAATGCGGTCATGGCCTGTTCAAATTTTTGCATTTTGTAGAGTTTGCGTCCTTCCTCAAAATGGCCAATAAACTCGCGGATCATTGCTTCCTGCGGAAGGAAATCGGGACGCATAACGTCAAAAACATTCACAGGTTCATTCTTGCCTTTGACGCGGATGTCGTCGAGGTTGCGGATAAAGTGGGTATTAGGCGTGAGTTTTGCTGCCGTGAACTCACTGATAAGGATTTTTATACCGTATTCCTTGGTTAAGCCTTCGAGGCGAGCGCCGAGGTTGACCGAATCTCCCATGACCGTATAGGTGAAGCGTTCCGCCGAGCCCATGTTACCTACCGACATTGGCCCGGTATTGAGGCCAATCCCAATATCGATCCGCGGGAAACCTTTTTGGTCAAAATCAGATCTGAGCTTATCTAACGCATAGAGCATTTCAACCGAAGCTCGCACCGCGATATCAGGGGAATTGGGCAAATTGATCGGCGCGCCCCAGAAAGCCATGATCGCATCGCCAATATATTTGTCAAGAACACCTTTGGATCGAAGGATAATGCTCGTCATCGGCGTGAAATAGTCGTTCATGAGCTCGCAGAGTTTCTCTGGAGTGAGGCTTTCCGAAATGGTCGTAAAGCTGCGGACGTCCGAGAAGAATACGGTAAGTTCCTTCTTTTCACCCCCAAGTTGCAGCGATTCTGGGTCGTCTAGGACTTGGTCGATAACATCCGGGCTCAGGTAATGCTGGAATGCACCTTTGACTTTCTTCTTTTCGGCTTCCTCGGTCATGTACTTGTAAAGGGTGGTCGTTATAAACATGGAGATAATCTCGAGGCTTGGGATTGCAAGATAGGCCCATGTGCCTTTGCCAAACCAGAGGAACTTATCCACGTAGTAGTAGCCGATCAGAAAAATAAGCACGGCGATACCAGAAGACAAAGAATTCGCAAAAATCATGATCGGGCAGAATAGCAGTGCAATTGCAATCACGATCGTCATTTCGATGCCATAGATATCTACAGGACGCTTTAGGAAATTCTTGGTTACTATGTTTTCCATAATGGCGGCGTGGTTCTCGACGCCATCAATCGATGGGTCGAAAGGATTTGGGCGGATGTCGTTCATACCTGTAGCGGTCGCTCCCAGGAGCAAAACTGATCCCTTGAGATTCTTTATTTCCTCTTTACTGTAGGTGTTGCTATAGGCATCGGCTACGCTGTAGTGATGGAAAGATCGGCCTGGTCCAATGTGATTGGCGAGCATACGGCCGGCACCAAGCGGATCGATCGGGAGCTCAATCGCATCGTTCTGATTGTCGCGGTTAACCAGCATGATGCTCTCGATGGTTCGGTCATCAAAGAGGACGAGAATTTCACGGTTAAGGTATTCCGCGACCGTCTTGAGTGAGAGCGATGGCATTAAATGGCCGTCGATATTGGCAAGGAGATTGACCCATCGGTTGATAGCATCATCGTCGGCGTCGTTGGAGAAAAAGGCGAACTGTTCGCTTGCGTTGCTGATAAGATCGATATTACTCACGATGCCGTGGGCTTTTTTGAGGTGAAAATAATCTTTGAGCGTTTTGCCGCTCGGCAGCTCGGCCCCTATCTCGGAGGATAACATCCGGTCAAGCCTTGGAAACCTGGGTTTATTTTGCAAGTTAATTTGCGCCTCGGTCTTGCTGCCAAAGAAAAAGTATCCAAGCACAATGTTGCCAAAATCCTTGATGCCGTTTGCAAATATTTCGTCACCTGGGCTGACTTTCATCATGTGTGTCAAATCTTTGATTTTGGCACTGAGGTTGGCTGCAGGTTTTCCGTCTGCACCTATCAAATCCAGGCTCTTCTGGGCATCTTCGAGGTAAGCCTTTTGAGGCTCGGCAAAGATTGCGTCAAATCCGATCCATGAAACGCCTAGCTTTTTAAGATTCTTAAAGGCCTGGGCGTAGTAGCGTCTGGAAAAAGGATAACTTCCAAATTTGTCGAGTGCCTTTTCGTCGATAGCCAGGATACCAACTTTGCCCGAGGGCTTTATAGGGCCCCGGATTCTGAGTCTTAGATCTAGTAAAAAGCTTTCGATCCGGTACACCATCCCGTTGGAGTGTAAAAAAGAGAAACTTCGGTAATGGTTGAACAGACTATATGAGCTAATTGCCGCGAGCACCATGCAGATCAATACGATCACCCAGCTCTTGATCAGTTTTTTAAGAATAGATTGCACAAATTTCATGGGCTACCTTTCTCGCTTTGATAGGTTCGAAGACCGAGATCGGCAGTTTTTGCTCAGGTCTTAATAGAAATCCACCTGACTAAAACTTGGTCATGTCAAAAAATACTCGGGGTGATGTTTCTGTAATATATTGTAACTATTGAACAAAAATATCGAAATTTGTGGCGCATCTTATGCAGATTCTCCAGGGTTGCCGCTGTGGCCGTTCTACATGGAGCTATTGGCTTGGAGACTGTGATGCAAGGTTTGCGCTCGTTTATTTTGTTCGGATTGATACCGCTTTTATTGCTGGGCTGCGGCTGCCGATTGGGTGGGAAATGCACCAAGAGCGATGATCCATCGACAAGCAAGCAAGGTCGGATGGCTGGTCCTCTGGAGCTCTCAGACAAGATCGATGATGCGACTGCAGCCCAGGTAATTGGAGACTTTGCACGGCTTGCAAGCATGAGCTTTAATAGCAGCCCTTCCGATGATTACAAGTTGGTCTTTGGATCAGATTCGATAAGTGTTGACTACCTTTTAGGTTGGCTCAAGGAACGGGTGAGTTACCTCTTAGATGAGGGATTTAGCTCCAAAGATCTGGTTATTCTTTACAGCGATTACAGCTATGGCGATATCTCGGTTAAGCCTGGTAGTGGTGATAGTTCGGTGATGCTTTTGGCTATTAATCTAGGCAGTGCGATTTATTCGGTGGGAAAAAACTTTTCTAAGCTGATTGGAGTACCTTTTAACGGTCGCGTCATCTCGGTTGATTCGCCTCGGACGGGCGTGGTTCAGTTAGCTGGCGGTTTGAAGATGATGCAGCAGTTGAATTTCGGTGAACTGGTCAATTCGTTCGTTCGACTCGAAACGCTTTTCCACGAAGGGCGCCATTCGGACGGTCATGGTGCGAATCTGGGCTTTCATCATGTGATTTGCCCCGATTATTTAGGCGCTTATGCTGGAAGTCTTGCCTGTGATGTCGCCGTTAATGGCTCCTATGCGGTGGGGGCGGCAGTTCTCAATGAATTCGCCAAAAACTGCAAAGGTAGCGAATGTGACAGCAGGTCTTTGGAGATCATGCGGCTACTTGTGGCTGACTCCAAAAGTCGTTTGCTCTCGCCATCACTTGCGGGTGGGGGAGCGATCGTGCTTGATGCGACTCCCGAAAAAAGGGCTATAAAATAATAGAGCTACCCTCGGGGTTTGGCGAATAGAAGGGCGAAACGCCTTGACCAATTGAGCTGAAGCTCACCTCGGTACTAGCCTCCGGGTGTCCTCACTGGCATTTTTGGGCGATGCATTTGGTTGGCATTGGCGCACAGGCGCATGCGGACGGCTCGCAGACCTTGGCAATGGTTTCTCTTAATGCTGAGTAAGATTCATTGTCAAAACTTGGTCCCACAGCTTGACCGGAGCACGGAGTTATCCCACAAATCGGACCTACTCTTGTGCAATCAGCATCGGTCGAGCAAGCTGTTCCTTGCTCAAATAGATTCTTTAACTTGAGTTGGGCATCCTCGCAGGCTTTACTGATAGATTCAGATGGTTCAGGTGAAGATCTTGGGATCGGCTTGGGTTTAGAAGTGGAAGTTTTGGATTTAGCAAAAACCTTGCCCGCTTGTTTCAAAATGAACGTCGCATCTGTATTTTCGATTAGTTCAAAATTTGACCCGACCCAATTTGGAGTGCTTGAGGAAGACCGCTCTAAAATAACTGATTCCTTCTCTTTGGGCTCAAAAATTTCTGCAAGCTGTTTGTTGGGACTGAAAATCAGCCATACAACCCCTCTACCATGATCTTTCGAGATGGGAAGAGTAATGGCTGATTGCCATAATCGAACACACTCATTGAGTGCCTTCGACCAATTATAGCCGGCAGACGGTATGCATCCATGATTGTCAGAATCGTTGCCGGTGATGGTATTTTCGATCTTATCGGGAGTATATGCCGGACTTGGTGGCTGAGTAATTGGTCGAAGATCGTCGTCACTGCTTTCGTTCACGTGCCTTGATGGTGGCTCTGCGGGCTTGGACTTACATCCAGCCAGATTCAGGAGTAGCAAGAGTTGTATCGCTGTCAATAGTATCACACGATTTGTCATTGTTAGTCTTTCTCCAAAGTGTGGTAGCAGTTCCAGAAATCGGAACTCATGTCCATTTCTGCGTTCGACGAGTCCTTAATTGCCTAATGATCGACTAAAATCTCGATAATCTTGCCCCATGATCCGTCTGTGCTCATGATGAACTCGGTTCTGCCGTCTCTCTCTATTCGGTAGGATCCAAACGGAAAAATTTTTCTGATCACATAGGCGAATTTGAGGGGATGGCAGGTGCAGGAGCCCGTTTCCGAATTCTTTTCGCAGACGAAATCCACGGTCCAAGCTGCAAATTCGGCAAACGCAGCACGCGCCTTGTCAGAAAAATCCGCTTGCTCGCAGGTATTGGTTGAATAGCGCGCGGGAATATCTCCCAATTCAACGTAAGGCTCGGCAAGACTAAAATGCACCAAGCCTTGCTTATACGGGATGCTATCATCCTTTGCATTGTGCGCATAGAACATCCAATTTATTGGTGCCAATGGCCCTGGCAAAGATGTTACTGCCGTGGCATTGGGGAGGTTCTGGCGGATGATTTTTTCGGTCATAGCCTTGCTTGCGAGTTCGATGCTCCAAAGTCCTCCGGTAAGAAGCAAGCCAACCATCGCCCGACGCTGAGCATCTCTTGCTGTTAGTCCCTTGCCGAACAATACGAGAACTGCGCCTAATCCGGTCGTTATCCAAAAAAAAGGGTCAATGATGAACATAAGCGGAAAGGCAAACTTGTGCAGCGAAAACGGATAGAGGAACATGGTTCCATAAGTTGTGAGGTAGTCGAGCAATCCATGGCTGATTGTAAGATGCATGAAGCAAAACAAAAGCTGATTTCGAAATCTACCGAATAACTGATCGGTGACCCCCCACAGTCGGGGTAGTAAAGACACGATCGCAAGCGAGACTGGGATCATCAGAAAGAGACCAGGCCAAGAATGCGTTAAGCCGCGGTGATAGAATATATAGTTACTGAGTCCTCGTATGGCAAGGAGTGCATCGCTATCGGGTAGATTTGCCACGACAATGGACAACAAGCTCAGAGTCTTTCTTCGTTCGACAAAAGCCTTTGGAAATACCGCAGCGGTCAGAGATACACTAAAAAGGCTATGAGCAAGATTGTCCAATCAAGTTGGTCTCCGGTTGGTCAATTCAGGAACGGCTGAGGGGCCGCCACCAGCGTTGCCTGCGAACAGCCCAATGAGCCCATGGTGCGTTCCCAGATATTCTGCCAGGGGCAATTGAAAAGGATGTCGAGGTCAATCTTGGCTTCGATCCATGAGCCACGCCTTAGTTCACCTTCAAGCTGGCCCGGGCCCCAACCGGCGTAGCCGATCAAAAACCGATGGGGGTACAATCCATCTTGAAATTGGGGCTTGGTGCTGGCTGATTCAATCAATTCCTCCAGCGCGTCGGGACTCGAAGTCAGTTCAAACCCATTGGTAGGGTCAGGCCTTAGGATTAACCCAGTTTCGGTATCAACTGGGCCGCCAATCCATGCTGAAAGGTCTTTGGGTGGCATGGTACGCGGCGATTCCAAAACTTCTGAAAGGGGGACATTAGACTTGCGGTTGATGATAAATCCCAAAGCCCCTTCTTTGTTGTGCTCGATAAGTAGAATCACGGCGCGCTGGAAATTGGGGTCGATCAGCTGGGGCAAGGCGATCAAGAACGACGCTTCGGTTGTTTTCATAGCGCTTATCCTTCTTGCAAATCCGATCGGTTCCAAGAAGTATTTTACGATCATTTACACCAAAAAAACATAGCGGCCATGTCATTATAAAGTCGTTGACGCTTTTTAAGTCGGCCACTTTTTTTGGATCTTTCGCAAAACTGCCTCGGGAGTAAATCCATAATGTTCGGCAAGGACTTCGCTCGGCGCGCTATGCCCGTACTCGTCGCGGCCGATGGATAGGCCATCGGTTCCAATGAAGCGTTCCCATCCCAAGGTCGAGCCAGCCTCGATCGAGATTCGTCGTGCGCATGTCGGCGTCAAGACTGATTGTCGATAGGATGCATCCTGATCAAAAAACAGTTCCCAGCATGGAAGCGAAACCACTTTGACGCGGGACGTGCCTAACGCACGAGCCACATCGAGGGCAAGATGGACTTCGCTGCCTGTGGCAAAAATGATGTAGTCGGGATCGGTCTGATCCACGAGAACGTAACCGCCACGCACGGCGTTCCTTGCGACGTTCTCGGGCTGTGCCAAGTGGGGAAGATTCTGCCGCGACAGGCAAATAGCCGTGTTTTTGGTTAATTTCAAAGCCATTGTCATCATGACCTCGGTCTCAAGCGCATCGGCCGGTCGCATAACGTAGAAATCCGGAATCAGCCTGAGCGCCATGAGGTGTTCGACTGGCTGGTGTGTCGGCCCATCTTCGCCCAAGTAAAAGGAGTCATGGGTGAACTCGTGTATCACCCTGCAGCGCTGGATAGCGCCAAGGCGTAGGGCTGGTCTGGAGTAGTCGGCAAACGATAAGAACGTCGCATCAAATGGAATCACACCGCCAAACAACGCCATCCCGTTGCAGATAGCCGACATCGGAAACTCACGCACGCCAAACGCGAGATTACGTCCCCCGAAAGAGCCCGCCGCGAAATCTCCGACTTTCTTGGCGAACGCTCCGGTCATATTCGATGGCTCTAAATCCGCACTGCCACCCATGAGGTTGGGAAGCCAATCGGCCCACTGCTCGAGCACTTGGCCAAAAGCAGACCTCGTCGCGATCGGCTTGTCTCGATTCCATTGAATTGCCTGAATTTTGCTCAAATCCTCTTTTTCGAAGCAATGACGGAAATACTGATCATTCTTGGGGACCTTGCGCCATGCGGCGAGCGCTTCGCGCCAGTCTTGTGCCTTTTGTCTTTTTTGAGTGAAGTGTCGGCGGTAATGAGCGACGGCATAGTCAGGGCAGAAAAAATCCGGTTGGCCATCGAGTCCTAGCTTGATTTTGGTGGCTGCGCGCTCATCCTTGGGTAAGGGGCTGCCATGGGTCGATGCCGATCCTTCCATGGAGTGGGCCCCCTTGGCAATCGTGGTCTCACCAATAATGAGAAGCGGCTTTGACCGGGGGCCGATCGCCTGATCAAGAGCGCGTCGCAAGGCTTTATGATCGTGACCATCGACGCTGAAAACATCCCAACCCATGCCTCGGAATACGGTCTCAGTATCGTCAGAATACGAACGCGAAACTTTTCCTGAAATCTGCACCCGATTGCGGTCATAGAACCAAATCAAATTTGGTAGTCTCAAATGCCCCGCCATCGATGCGGCTGCGTAGGTGATATCCTCCTGAATGCAGCCGTCGCCCAGCAGGGCCCAGGTTTTTTGTGAGAAAAGGTTGGCATCGATCTTGGTCGCATGAAACTGGGCCGCGATAGCAAAGCCAACCGACATCGCAGCACCTTGTCCGAGAGGACCGGTGGTGCATTCAACTCCCGGTGTCAAAAAATTCTCAGGATGGCCGGGAGTCCTTGAGTGCCATTGCCTAAAGGCTTTAAGGTCATCGAGCTGAAGCGTGCCGTTCATGAAAAGCAAGGTGTAGAGCAGCATGGACTCATGGCCAGCCGACAGGATAAAGCGGTCTCGGCCCAACCAGCTGGGATCGTCGGGGTCAAATTGAAGGTATTCTGTAAATAGAAGGTACGCAAAATCCATGCTCGACATAGCCCCACCCGGGTGTCCGGAGTTAGCCTTGTTCACCCCATCGATCACGATACCTTTCAAAATGTTAATGGTCTTGAGGTCGTCCATGGATCGGTCTCCATCAAAGCGTCATGCATGCTACGATTGGCCGGGAGTATAGACGAGTTTCAACCCTTAAAAAAGATCTTTCTCGTCGGGAAGCTCTTGCGAACTGGGAATCACGTCAAGTTTGGCATTGATATGAAGAAACCCCTGCCCGCGGCGGTAAATTTTGAGACGGATCTGATCAGAAGGCGATAGACGGCTCAGAAATTTTTGAAACTCATTGGTGTCAAAGATCTTCTCGTTGCCGAGTGCCATGATGAGATCACCGATGCGGATCCCTGCCTTGTACGCAGGACCATCAACGATGAGGTTATCGACAAGCACGCCGTAGATGCCGGAGGGATCGAAGTGGTCCTCGAGTTGATCCGATGAGACGATATTC
The DNA here is from genome assembly GCA_964582405.1 of uncultured Oligoflexales bacterium. GTDB lineage: Bacteria > Bdellovibrionota_B > Oligoflexia > Oligoflexales > Oligoflexaceae > CAZOSN01. Next base: position 13,823 of record CAZOSN010000021.1, read on the forward strand.
TTGCCGACGATGCCAACCCACGGTCTGATGACTTTGCCATATTTTTTGAGGTCTCGAACCACGGCGTTAACCATGTTGGAGGGAATTGCGAAACCAATCCCATGCCCCTCCGAGCTTACAGCCGTGTTAATCCCCACAACGCGTCCGCGGATGTCGATGAGTGGCCCTCCCGAGTTTCCGGGGTGTATACTGGCATCCGTTTGCAGAAAGGAATCATAGGGCCCCGTCCCGATCACCCGCCCTTTGGCGCTTATGATTCCTGAAGTCACCGTGTGAGCAAAGCCAAAGGGGTTGCCGATCGCAAGCACGATGTCGCCCACCTGCAATTTGTCGCTATCAGCAAAATCGAGCGGCTTCAGCCCGTCATTGGTCTTGATATGCAAAAGCGCAAGGTCGGTTTTTCGGTCGATTCCGACGATCTCGGCAGGTACTTTTTTCTTGTTTTTGGCAAACAGAATGTCTATCTCGCTTGCCCCATTGATCACATGATAGTTGGTGACGATATAACCCGCATTGTCGAGCACGACACCACTGCCCAGCGAATGGTTGGTGCCGCTTTTGGGTAGCCGCCCTTTGAGAAAAAATTGATAGGGGTCAAGCCATGCCTCGCGTCCCTCGATGAACTGCGTCGTCCGAATATTGACCACACCTGGCAGGGCGAGTTGAGCGATATTCGAAAAACTCTCGTAAACCCTGGCGTACGCAAGGTTGGATACGATGAAAATGGAATATAGCAGGGCTCGCATCATTTTTGAGGATCCTTTTTAAAGGCATTTCCCTCATTATACGGCAACTTGGTGCAAAAAAATTTTATAAATTCAAATATGGTCTGACTAATATCAAGTATATCAGTGGTTTCTGTCTAGCAGACCAAAGACATACTCTCGAAGTTCCGTGCAATCAAGATTTGCCTCGTCAATAGATCTCATGGCGTCTGACGTGATTTCATGCGCCTGCCGAAGAACCTCGTCGCGAGGCAAGAGCCTTAGGTAGGTGAGTTTCCCGGAATTGTGATCTTTTCCTGGCGTCTTGCCTATGCCAGGCTTGTCATCCAAGCTGTCATCGATCATTTGAAACGCGAGTCCTATGGCCTCACCAAAAGCTTGAAGCCGCTCAGCGTGCGCGACTTTGCCAGCAGCAAGGCCCCCCAAGGCACAGGCAGCCCCGAGGAGCTTGCCGGTTTTATTCCTGTGGACTTCGATCAAATCGTTGAGACCGACTCGAGCTTCCGATCCTGTCCAATGCATATCGAGCGCTTGGCCTAGCACCATCCCGTCGCTTCCCACGGCTCGACTTAAAAAGCGGATCATCGAGAGGCTTTGCTCAGCTGAATTTCCCGAATTCTCTTCCGTTAAAAGCTGAAATGCGTCTGCTAGGAGCGCGTCGCCAACCAGGAGAGCCGTGGCCTCATCAAAACGTTTGTGCACCGTAGGTCTTCCACGCCGGAGATCGTCATTGTCCATGCAGGGTAAATCGTCGTGGACCAGGCTGTAGGTATGAATCAACTCCACTGTCAACGCCGGTCGTATCAAGTTCTCCGGAGAGCCGCCATGCATCTTACCCACAAGATAGACTAGGCTCGCCCGTACTTTTTTGCCTTCCCCTGCCAAGGCATACGCGTAGGCCTCGCCAAAGCTGCGGTGGGAAGTCGGCTTGCTTGCCATTCTAATAATATGGGCGTTGAGCGAATTTTTGAAGGAATGTAGTGAGTTCATATCTATAAAACCTTTTGAGTTTATGTCAACCCAAGCCCTTTGTCCCATACGGAGCGCGGGATCATTGAATCAGGAAGAAGAACCCAAGCGGGTTTGAAGGAGCGTCTATTTCATTCTTGGCTTTTTTGCAACTTCAGATTACCGGATTGATTAGCAAAAATATTGACTAAATCGCTTGCTTAGCCATGTGATTCACGCTAACAATAATTTAGAATTTCATCATTCAAGCATAGTGCTAGTTACTTTCTGGAGGGTATTCTCAGATGAATCGTGCCGAGATGGTTGATGCAATGGCCAAGGAAACAGGTTTTACGAAAGCAAACTGCGAGCGGTGGTTGTCGTCGTTCATAACGACGGTCAGCAAGAACATCAAGAAGGATGACGGTGTAAAAATTGTTGGGTTCGGTACATTCTCTTCTGTTAAGAGAAAAGCCCGCACAGGCCGAAATCCACAGACCGGCAGCAGCATCAAGATTGCAGCTCGCACGGTTCCGGTATTCCGCCCGGGCTCAGCTCTAAAAGAGTCGATCCGCAAGAGCAAATAAGCCATTCGTAAACTGGTTTTTTCAAATAAGAGGGATCATGTATTCCTCTTATTTTTATTTTATATTAGTAACTTACCTCTGATTTGACTTCATTCTGGACATTTTTCCGTTGGGACGGGATAATTCTTGAGTCATTGATCTACTCATCCTTCTTTTTGCTTATAGGTTGGTAAAATTGGGCAATATAGCTAGAAAGATTGGCTTTGGCCTGCTTGTGGCTTTTTTGGCATGTGCGGCCGGTGGTTTAGGCATTGCGACCGTAATCACTTATGAGGTGTTTTGGGGAGATCGGTCGAGCCTGGAGCGATCGACGATTCTGGCTCGGATGAACGAAGAGACCACGATCTACACGCGCGATGGTCAAACTGCGATCGGCAGCTTCTTCGATAGCGCCCATAGATCCTATGTGCCCATCGACCGGATTCCTGCACACATGATTCGGGCCATGGTCGCGTCTGAGGATAAGAACTTCTACAATCATGTTGGGATCGACCCCACAGCCATTGTGGGTGCTTTCATGGAAGGTATTCACAATAATATGGCGTTCAAGCGCGGTGGCTCGACCATCACTCAACAGACTGTCTAAAACATCATGGATCGGCGCGAGCATACTTTCCGCCTCAAGTTCAAAGAAATGATCCGCGCTCTGCAGCTTGAGCGCATGTATACCAAGAATGAAATTCTCGAATTCTACCTCAATCAGTTTCACGTAACCGCCAACGGCAACGGGATCGGCATCGCCGCCAAGTACTACTTCAGCAAGGAGGTCGAAGATCTCAATCTGATTGAAGCGGCATTCATCGCGGGTTCGGTAAAGGCTCCTAGCAAGTACAATCCGTTTACCAAGTACACCAAAGAAGAACGCAAAAAAGCGGCCGACTGGGCTAATGAGCGCAAGAATTATGTGCTGCGGCGCATGTTTGAGCAAGGGTGGATCGACAAGCAAGAATTTCAGGAGTCCTGGGACCAGCCAGTTCCATTCCAACACGGCACGTTTACTAGCCGTGAGGTCGCGCTGGTATCTCTGATCAGAAGTCAGCTCGACAAAAAAGAAATCCTCGATGCAGTCGGATTGGATTCCATTCAGGAAATCAACCAGGCAGGGCTCAGGGTATACACCACAATCGACGATGCACTGCAAAAAAACGCGCAGCTCGCTGTTCGTCGCAACCTATCTAGGCTGGAGTATATTCTGGAGGGATTCAAGGTCGAGGATCCTCAGAATTTTGCACCCTTGCGCGAGTTAGAAGTCAATCAGTTTTACTTCGGCAAAGTGTCGCATGTTGAGCGGGGACCAAATGGCTACATTGAACTCGATTTTGGTTTGCCCGTCGGCCGCATTCCGTATGAATCGGTCGATCGGACAGCAAAAATACTCAATCTGGTTGACTACTTAGGTGTTCCTCATCACATCAAAGCGATTTTCGATACGGTTAAGATTGGTGATGTTTTGCTTTCGGAAATCAAATCTTATGATCGTGAGACTCATAAAGCCGTGCTTGAGCTCAAGAAGTTTCCGACCATCAATGGCGGTTTGATTGCGGTCGATAAAGGTGAAGTCAGGGCTGTGGTTGCGGGCTTTGAAGCTCAAGGGTTTAACCGCGCGATGTTCTCCACCAGGCAGCCGGGTTCGGTATTCAAATCCGTCATATATTACACAGCGCTTCAGCTGGGCTGGAATATCACAGACCAGCTTGACAACGAGCGGCGAGTTTTCCCCTTCCAGGGACACCTTTATTACCCGAGACCTGACCATGCTAGCCCGTATCCGTCGGTGTCCATGGTATGGGCAGGCGTAAAGTCCGAGAACTTAGCATCGGTCTACCTTGCAGGGCACCTGGTCGATAAACTGAACTTCGGTCAATTCAAGCAGCTTATGGGGCATCTTGATCTGTTGCCTATTCAAGGCGAGGCAGTCTCCGACTACCATTACCGAGTCGCTAAGACCATTGGGGTGCAGCTTGATAGCACGGGCATCAAGCAGCAGCTGTTGTCCAAGGCGGTCGAGGATCTCAAGCCCGATTTGGTGTTTTCGGGGCGGGCGGATTTGTTAAAGCAGCTTAGCAAAATCTGGTGGGGTAATGGCTACATCACTGAATTGAAACACCTTCAATCCCAGACTGATGATGATCTCAAGGTTCAGGAGATGTCCGACCGCATCGATCTGCTCATGGTCAATTACGAGAGATACCTTGCTCTGTCGCAGGGACTTTCCGAGGATTGGAATGCCGTGCGTGCCAAAATTTCCGAATCAGGACCTGAGGGGGCTTTGGCTAGTCCCGCAATCCAAAAAATTCTGTCCCGATTTAGGGTTCTTGCTGGTTCGGCAAGTCACCCCAGTTTGGGCTATGTAAGAACGCTTCCCGAAGAAGACTCTTATATGTCGGCGAACTCCTCCAAGGATTTGGTGCTTCAACCGGTACCTGGTCGCGCTTTGAGTTCACTCGATGTGCAGATGATTTGGGGGGCTTCTGGCTACCAAGGTGATCAGGCCAATGTTGATGTAGATGATGTTTTTTTGGGAGGACAGGTTCCCAACGGGATCCTAAAACGCATCACCTCCAACCTCAACACTCGCTATGATGCGGTGATGGCCGAAGTCGACTCGTATGGTTTGTTCCGGTACTTCAATCATCACGACTTTAGGATTGCCCTTGGCCTTAACTATGCCGTCAAACTCTCCAAGGCCATGGGCGTCTATTCCAAGCTGGAGCCTGTGCTGTCTTTTCCGCTTGGAACCAATGCTGTAAGCGTTGCCGAAGTGGCTAAGATATACCAAACCTTCGTCGATGGAAAAATTTATCGATTTTACGAAGAAGGGCCTTCAAACCAGCTAAATTTGATCAAACGCATCGAGGATCGCAATGGCGTTTTGGTCTATGAGCCTAAGGCCTCAAGTTTTCAATTGGTGGACGAATGCCAGTCCGAAGAAATGACCGAGATTCTAGGCAAGGTAGTCACTCATGGAACAGGGCGTCGAGCGCGGGGCGAATTGCAGTTTGACCTTAGTGAGCCGGAGGGTGAGTCAAAACCTGACGCGAAAACTGGCAAAGTTAGCGATGGGATCAAGATTCGCGTTCCTGCCTATGGTAAAACTGGAACAACCAATGACTACACGACAGCATACTTCGCTGGCTTTGTTCCGTACCCCTCCAAGGAAAAGGCACCGCTCTCCTTACAAGATAGCATGGTCATTGCCAGTTATGTTGGCTATGACCTCAACCGATCGATGCGCCGTGGCGGGATGAAAATCACGGGTGCGCTCGGTGCGCTCCCAGCTTGGACCGATTTTGGCCGGCAGATGCTCGAGGAGTTCAAATACCGAGACTACGTTGATAAGTTGGACCTGTCCCTGATGAAAAAGCGGACCTGGCCTTTGGCTCAATCTAAATGCGGGGTGCCGGTGCCGGTTGATCTACCTCGCGGGATCGCCATGGGTGGAGATGGCGGTGATACTGAGGTGTTTGACTCCACGGATATCGAAAAAGATGGCGAAAGCAATACCAATGAATTCGCGCGCAACGCCAGTATTCGTACCATGCTCACGCTGACCAGAGATGCACGGGCTGGCATTCGCAATCTGGCCTTGTTTGCACAGTCCCGAGGCGGCAAGGCAAATGCGGTTTCGGACACCGTGTCAAAGGAAAATAAGCTGGACAATGTTGGGGGAGGTCCTATAGATCCTAAGGGCGCGCTCGATGCTCTGAGTGCGCCAGATGGGCCTATAAGCGAGCTGCCGGCTAACATGCCTGAGGGCGGGCTCCCTGAGGCGGACAAGGCTCAAGTCAAAAAAGAGCAGGCGGTGGATGCCAATTCCAAGGTTAAAGGGATCAAGGAACAGGACCTTTGGTAGATAGCCTGGGGTGCCTGATTAACGAAGATCCTTTTTAATCAGGCTTTGAAACACAGCAATCGTCGACTTAACCACATAAGGCTGAATATGACCAAGTCAGACGAACTTTTCCACGCATCGACAAAATTGATTCCGGGCGGGGTGAATTCTCCCGTCCGCGCATTCGGAGCCGTAGGCGGCACCCCGGTTTTCATGAAGCGAGCCAAGGGCGCCTATCTTTGGGATGAAGACGACCAGCGCTACATCGATTATGTAGGAAGTTGGGGGCCTATGATTTTGGGGCACAACCACCCCGAGGTCATCGATGCCGTCAAAGCCGCGTTAGATAGGGGGCTTTCCTTCGGGACTCCAACGCGTGGTGAACTCACGCTGGCCGGCATGATTCAGGAGATTGTGCCGTCGGTTGAGATGGTGCGCCTGGTGTCGAGTGGAACCGAAGCCTGCATGTCGGCGCTGCGGCTAGCTCGAGGTGCTACGGGACGTAACAAGATTTTGAAATTTGTGGGCTGCTACCATGGACATGCCGATATGCTGCTGGTCAAAGCCGGATCGGGTGTTGCGACGTTTGGGATTCCGGGGAGCCCAGGGATTCCCGAAGCAGCGACGCGCGATACACTGACTCTGCCCTTTAATGATGTAGCTCAGCTCAAGTCATTGTTCTCGCAAAACCCGCGCGAACTCGCGGCGGTGATTCTTGAGCCCATTGTGGGCAATGGTGGCTTCATTCGGCCGACGATGGAGTTCCTCAGGACGCTTCGGACGCTTTGCACGGAGCATGGCACGCTTCTGATTTTTGATGAGGTTATGACCGGATTTCGCGTGGCCTTGGGTGGAGCACAGGCTCTGTTTGGGATTAAGCCCGATCTTACCACTCTTGGCAAAGTGATTGGCGGGGGGCTTGCGATCGGTGCCTATGGCGGACGTCGAGAGATCATGGAGCTTGTGGCGCCCCAAGGGCCGATCTATCAGGCCGGTACTTTGTCTGGGAATCCGGTGAGCGTATCCTGCGGCATTCAGACCTTAAAGCTTCTGATGAAACAAGACTACAAGGCGCTTCATGCGAAGGCTCGCTATCTGGTCGATGGGCTAAAAACCGAATGCGAGGGTTGCGATATTCCGCTTCAGGTCGATTGCGAGGGAGGGATGTTTGGTTTTGCCTTTTCAAGAGAACCCGTGCTCAATTTTGACGTGATGCTGAGATCGGATCAGGCCCGTTTTAAGAGTTTTTTTCATGGCATGCTGAAGAGCGGCGTGTATCTTGCCCCATCGGCGTTTGAGGCAGGCTTTATTTCTTTTGCGCATTCTGAGGCAGACGTCGAAGAGACCTTAAACCACGCACGTCGCGTGTTGGCGGGCTAAAAGACTATGAGCGTCTACTGGCTAGCGCAAACCTGGGCGAATCTGCCTCTGCGGTACGAACTTCAGCGACAAGGTGATCAACCCGTACCGTTACCATTTTACGAACTGTTTCCGCCACAGGCCGAAGCCAACACGATGGTCCTGGCTTCACCCGTGGCGTTGATAAAACAGATGAAGCTCAATATAGCTTTGCCGCTTGGATTAGTTTGGCACCCAGGTTCCGGGGGAATTTTGGGTGGTATATCTGGGCCAAGCGATGGGTTTATCCTGGATTTTTCCCGGCGTGTGCAGCTTTTAGTCGAAGCGACCAATGAGCTGATGCAAAAGCCTGCGGTGGGGGATGCGGCGCAGCGGCTGTGGGAGGCGCGCGCGGTATTGTGCTCGCTAAAACCGTCGTGGGTACCAAATTTCAAGTTCATTTCCGACAATCCGTCTGCAAATTTGCTCGCGCGCTTGATATTCAACCTTTTGTACCCAAGGGCCGATTGCGAGGTTGTCAATTTCACCGACACCCCTGATTTGTCCTCCGAACAAGTGATTCAGATTGATATCATGGCCTCCGATGATGCGGCGACTAAAGGGTGCAATTACCGCGATACAATCGATCTAACCCAAATTTGGCACGATATCGCGCGAACTCCATTTGTCGAGGCTCTCTGGCTCAAGCGTGTCGATGCGGGAGGCTTGCCAAAATCTAGGCTCTACAAAGCCGCGGAGCTTGCCCAGGCAAAGATGCATGTGGACCCAAGTTCCTATTTGCCTGATCCTATACCCCAGGATCGCGATGGCAAGTTTATCGATCTGCCCAGATATTGGAGGCATTGTCACTACAGGATGCGTGAGGTGGATCATCGAGGCCTTTACTTACTTCTGCATTTGGCATGTCGCCTGGAAAAAAAATCAGCCGCAACCGAATCCTTGGGGGTACGCATGCTTCGCTGGGAGGCCGGTCAGGCAGACTGGTCCCTGCAGTAAGCGGTAAAGGTGTCTTTTTGGCGAGGCAAGTTCCAATCTTGCTCTTATGATTAGCGCTTGCTCTGCTCTCCTACCTACGCTATGTAAACCGTTCGACTTCAAGTCGCTCGCTCCTGGTACCCTGTCAGGGACTAGCTGTTAATGATCTAAAAATTAAGGGATTTTATGGCCGAAAGGTTATCAGACACCCAGCTGACGGCGGTTTTGGATGGCGGCTGTCGCGCGCTGCCTTGGTCGGTGCCGGCTCCTACCGGCTTTTTAGCTGGGGTGGATTTGGATCGCATCCTGGCCGAACCCGATGCCAAAAAAATAATCCGGGCACTTCCGATTCAACCCTTGCTTGCAGCGATACAGGCGCGCGGGCTGAGTGAGAGCCTTGAGGTGATCGATAAAATCAGCCAAGAGCAATTCACGCGGCTTCTTGATTATGATGTTTGGGTCAAAGACGAATTGGTTGCCGGGCGTTTTTGGGCATGGCTTATGGCCTACAATGCGTTGGGCCCAGAGAAACTCTGCAAGCGATTTATCGACCTTGAAGAGGAGTATCAGCTGACTCTTTTGGTTGGCAAGATCAATGTCATTGATCAAGAAACTTATGAAAATTTGCCCCCTGAGCTTCAGGATCAGTATTTTGCAATGCCTTGCAACACGGTCTATTACCGGATTCTCTGCAGCCACGATTCAGAGATTCAGGCCGTTCAGAATCTGATCGAAGCGATTGTGAGTCACAACATCAAGTATGCCTATGCTCTCATTAACCACGCGTCCTACATGCCGCCTGAGGAAAGCTCGGCGCTCGAGCGGCAGTTTCGCAAGGCAAGGCTCGAAGAAGACGGATTTGTGTCTTATGAAGAGAGTCTGACGATTTTTGTTCCTCTTGATCTCGCACCTTATGAAGCGAAGTGGTTCAAATTCAAGCGAGGCCAGGGTCATGCGGCGGACCTTTTTCCAGCGCTGGCTGGTGGCGCGAATTTTTTTGATGTTCTTTTGACCCATGTTCAGTTCAAAGGTTGGAGTGTCGATGATCAATACAGGGTCCATCAGGGCTTGCTTTATGTAGCCAATAGCCTGACGTCGGCTTCGGGTGTTGAATCTTCGGATACCGATGGCCTTAACCGAATTCTTGAGCAGCTCAAGGCATTGACTGGGTTGGCGCTAGATTATTTATCCCAAGGTGATCTGGATCTTGCAGTCGAGATTCTTGCCGCCGAACCGCCGAAAATTCTGTTTCGCACAGGTCTTAGCCTCGTTGATCGCGTGCGACACCAGGCTTTGGAAGTTCTTGCAAAGCTTAAATTGCCCAAGTTTGATGAATTCGTGAGGCTTTTTCAAAAGGGTCGGCAGGGAGCTGCGCTTTTGATGCTAGACCGGGAATATCAAGCGATCTTAGGCCAAGAAATCATCGAAATCCTGCGCGGATTGTTCAACCGTTATCCAATGTGCGCCTTGCTTCATATCGAGGAAAAACGAGAGCGGATTCAATTTGCTCCTTTGGGAAGCATGATTCTATATCAGGAACTCGTGGGTTCGGTAGCGGGCATCGCCGCGGTGTCGTCGCTTGCCGGAGCCCCAGACGGCATCTCGTTCGACGAGCAGGTATCGCGGTATTTGGTGGGTTCACTTCTCAAGAAACAGGATAATGCCCCGCTCAATGATCAGGACATCGCGGAATTTATGGCATTGCCTCAGGATGAGCTTGCGCTGCGGTCTGAAGCCTTGAACGAACAAATCAAGAGCGACCTTCTCAAGAGCGACCTTTGGGCCACGCGTGCAGCTTGGCAGATCAATGTTGCGGCGCATCTGATCTCTGATCTATTCCTTGGTGTGCTGAGGGCCAGGAAATCTTCAGAGGCGGCATTAAGGTCTTTGATTGGGAGGAAATCCTATGTCTGAATTCATTTCGAGTGACGAATGCCTTGAAATAGCACGGATTATGGAGAACAAATACAGTATCTATCTTGACGAACGCGGTTTTGTCGCCAAGGCAGAATACGAAGCCGACAACGATGCGGTGTATGTTGAGGTTGTCCTTAGAAATGCCGAAGAGTCGTTCTTTTACCCGGTGTCGGCACGTATCAAGCCAGCGCTCGAAGAGTTAAAACCGTATGCTGCAGCGACCTTGCTGTTTGATGTGATCGATAGCTACTTTGAGGAGTATTTTACCTCAGGAGAGAGCATATACCTTCCGATCGATTGGACCAATATGGAGTACGATGCTGCGCAGTTTCAAATCAAAGGTCAGATTTTTAATCGCAAGATAGAGAAAATGGCTGATGAACTTCTTGCGAGCGGCGAAGTCTACACTGGCAAGAATATTATCGTGTAGTGTCGCGTCTCGATTTAGCCTCCGCTTGTTCATGAATTCCCCCGGAGCGGCATCTTTTTACCGAAGGCCCCGTTTCTAGGTCATCGCGCTCCGCTACCTACGAATTCCATGCCACCGAGGCCCTTGGGCTTGTTGGTTTCGTGTGGGTTTTACGCTTTCGTGAATTAGCATGTCGAATTGATATCGCTAATTGACTGAGTTCCTTGAAGCCCTGAATAATTTCGCATTGATCTGCTCCGTGCCGAAAATTCTTTCGCAATAAGAAACCGTTATATAGGGGCTGTTGACGTTTCATATTCCCACCCAGCACCTGCGATCGACCCCCTATCAGAGCATCATCTTAACACCGTGAGATCGGCGCCAAGATCGGCCCTACGCTAGCGAGCTTAAATGCCGCGCGTGTTACATGGGTGCTGATCAAGCTAGTAAGTTCAGCAAGACGAAGTGCTTCGAGGGCATAGTCGTGGCTCACGGGCGCCATATCGTTCAAAAAACCTAAAGCTATGTTTTCATGCCCGCCAGCGTCATTGATTTCCTTGTGGCGGTTAACAAATCTTGCTGCCTTTTCGAAACCGCCATGAGAGAGCAGCTGAGCCAAGGGGTCGGTTTCTTGATAAGAACTTCGCTCAAAGCCGTCAACAATCATGGCGAAAGCCAGCAGGTTTCGGCCTGCTGCAAATTTTAAGAGATGCATCAAAGTCTTGGTCATCGTCGTAACGGGAACGATCGCGGGCTCTGCGACAAGAGCTTTCATCGCGACACCCAGAATCTGATCATGACCATTTTCTTCACTCATGAACTCCTCAACCTTAGATCGAGCAGGCCCGGCAATATTCAAGGCTGGTGCCAAGGATTCCTGGCACTTTTGCGTCACGTAGTGATTTTGGCGAATCAGAACTGCTGCGGCTTGTCGGAATTCGTCAGGCTCAAGTTTCATTATTTCGGCAAAAATATTGGTGCCATCATCCATCTCCATAACGTCCAGAAGATGATAACGCCTTGCAACAGAAAACAAACTCTCAGGATGCACCTTGTCACCTAGGGCGGCAAACCCCATTGCCGCGCACTCATCCCATTCAAATTCAGAGCGACCCAGTGACGCCATCAAGTTTTCACACTCACCATTTTCTTCAAACGATAGAGACGAGTAAGTAGCCTTAAGCAACTCCTGAAGCGTCAATCCAACGAGCAAACTGTCGTCAAGCTTGGGTTCAAAACTGACGTCCGGTTTGGCCATAGGCAGGGTGTAGCTAAAGGGATAGGTGTGTAGCGGCTCAAGGACTTGATTCAATACCGGCAAATCCGGTCCACCCAGTGTGCCGGTTTGTTGCTTACGAATAAGTTCCTCAAGCATCGGCTGTTGCTCCGAAGAAAACGAAAAGCCTGCCTTTAGCCAAGGAGCTTCGACGATAAACTTTGATCCATCGCCTGACATCGTAAATTTGACTTCATCGTATGGCCACAAAGGTTTCACATTCGTCTCCTCGGCTAAATTCGGCTTTGCAAATTCTTAAAGCTGAGACACGTTTGGTGGCATGCATCCGCCTATTTCTGGATAGAAGGGTCGATCTTCGGCATATCGTCGCGCTACCAGGGCAGTCTGTCCTTTTGCACAACCATTGCTTAGGATCTCTTTCTCTAAGATCTTGTTGTTGCGAGATTGGTCGCAGGTACCGACAAAGGTTGATCCATCTTGTCCTTCATAGCTTTGAAGGCAAATCGTTTTGGTTTCGACGGGGGGAGCCATCAAAGAGAAAGCCGAGGACGAAGCCGATAGCGTAAGTGCGGTGATTGTCTTTTTGAATTTCATTTTTTTCTCCTTTAGAAATTCATGTGATTGATAATTCAGACGACGATTCATCCGAAGGTGACAGCGTCATAGACGGCCTGCCACGATCTGTCAATGTATTTTAGTTTACCTGACCAGCCAATCAACGAGACTCATCGGAGAAAGGCTAACTCCTTGCCCAATCGTTGAAAAAACTCCTGGTAGAGCGGATTTTTTATGGCCCCTTCATCATAAATGCCCGACGCAGGCATGAATTTTCGAACGTCGGTAATATAAAAACGCGCCTGGCTAAGCGGCCATTTGATATCTAACCTTTGATTGGCAGTGACCCAATCGCTGAGAGGAATCGGGTTTGGCTGTATAAGATCCATAACCATCGGGCCATGGTCGGTCGCAACCAAAACTGCGACATGATAATCCCAAAATGAACCGCTAACGAATAGGTCACCTACCACAAAAATCTTCGCCAGGTATTTTCTGGGAATATTATTTCTAAGCAACAGATCATGCACCAGCAGCGCACGACCAAAGCAAAAACCAATCTCAAACTGAAGTGGATCTTTAGCAATCTCGGTGAGGCGCCCCGCATCAAATGTCCTGGCCTGATCCTGAATGGTCTTGAGCTGAGCATAGGTGACAGGTGAAATCTGGCTTTCAACCCAAGCCAGACTCTGTCTATTCTTGAAAGCGGCCTCAGAAGCTAAGAACTGGTTTCGCCGCCTCTTTTGTTCTTCCCCATTTGCAGTTTGACCACGATCAAACTTGGCTTCGCTTTCCTCAGCATCGCGGCGGGTGAGTGCCAGGAGATCCAGTCCAACGTCACACATCTGAGGGAAAAAAGCATGGCTTGCCGAATCAGGCTCATTGAGCTCGGAAAGAAGCTTCGGCCACGGATCGGAAACGCCGTCGGCAATCGCCGAGTTTTCGTTACCGACTGAAAAGTGGCTGCAGCTGACAAAAATTGAACTAAGCACGAAGATAACGTCCCTAGAGCACACTCGTTTTTGACCTCCGTAGACTGCTGTGCTTGAAAACGCCCAACACCATTTTTCTGAATCATGGCGAGGGATCTGGTCTCACCACCCATGTGATTTCAGTGGGTTATTCATACAAATCCCTCCTCTAATTAAACTTTATTTTATTTATCACACCTAGTAATATTCTGCCACAAGTTACTCTTCAACAAACTCTGAGGACTGATTCAAGCAGCTTTCGTCGGCCGAATCTTTTGTTCTGGTCCAGGTTTTCTTGGAACGCCAAGTATTAAACCCCGACGAACCGATCTACACCGATGAACGACGCCTCAAGATTTCTCCTTGCGTAAAAGCAGGGCTTTTAGAATTTGACAAAACCTTGCGACGGATGAGTGAAGGGTTGTAAGCATTTAGTAGAGGCGCGTCGATCATGGTAGTTATTCCCTCCTTCCGCGTTTCCGTGGCGATCCGATACCTGCTTTTACCACAGAAACGCGGAATCTTGAAAGGTGCGCGCCTTGGGCTTTAGGCCTTTAGCTCAATTGATCGATGTGGGTTAAGGAGTCTTTTTTTCCGCAGGTTTAAACGGCTGAATGTTGTTCGCACCGTGATTGAGATTCACTTGGTTTCGGCCGTTCTTTTTCGAATCATACAGAGCGGCATCGGCACGAACCAGCGCTTCTTGATAGTTCTCTGACAGGAGATCAATCGTTGCCACACCAGAGCTTATCGTCACCGGAATCACGATGCCATCGTAGACGAATTTTCGTGCCTCAACGGTTTTACGGAGCTGCTCAGCGGCAACGCCCGCACCTTGTAGATTGGTGTGCGGTAAGATCACCAAAAACTCTTCGCCACCATAGCGGCAGCTGATATCCGACTTTCGGAAGCCATTTGCCATGAGCTCTCCGGTGATCTTCAGAACCGCATCACCTGCTGCATGGCCGTAGACATCGTTGACTTTCTTGAAGTGATCGATATCGATCATGATGAGACTCATGATTGGCGCCTTGTTTTCGCTGCGAGCCAAGGTCTGTTGCGCGGTCAGATAGCCCTCGAAATGGCGACGGGTATAGAGCCCGGTAAGGTTGTCGGTAATCGAATCGGTTTTGGTCGTCTTGTATTTGTCGTGAAGCATCTTGTCGTCGGTAACATCCCGTACCAATAGGAATGCGCCGAGAAAGCGATTGGTGCTTTCGTCAATATACGGACAAATGCCAAGAATCAAGGTTAGGTTTTCGCGCTTAGGTGTCCAGCCTGAGACCTCGTCAATGCGCGTTGGCGCTGAATGAGTTTGGATATCGGCAATTGCAAAGGGCGCATCCTGAACCGAGAACTTGATCAATTCATTTATGGATTGAACTTTTAGAATTTTACGCGACGACTCGCCAACAAGCTGCGAAAAAAGCTGATTGGCTTTTATAACTTTGCCAGTGGCATCGATCAAAACCCACGCGTCTATAAGACAGCGAACAAAATACTCCTGGCTTTTAAATGCCTCGAGTAAGAAATCTTCTTCTTTAAGTACCTCAGCCGTTGCCATAGCATTCCCAACCAAATTAAAGACACAATTTAAGCAGCAACAAACGCGAAAAATTCTTCCTCAAGTTCTTCCATTTCCATAGTCTCACCACACTGACTACAAACCGGTGCTTCGACGGGATCGGAATCGTTTTTTGGCATATTTTTGCCCTGCTCAAACAATACTGATTTTTGCGCGCCGCAGCCATCGCAGCTATAGGACCCCATGACCGAAATGATTTTTGCGTCTCCTCGGAATGACGGAATCATGTTGATTTGCATCACGATTTCCGAAGTGCAGTCTACAAATTCGACTGTACGCCCCTTGCAAAGCTCGCGCATGAAATTGACCCAGCTCCTGACCCCACAGCTGTTGACCATGGTTACCTGCTGAAAAGAAATACGAACCTTTGGACCAAGACTTCCTACGATCTTGGCTAGGTGGACCTCCGCTTCCTCGTTGATTGGTCCGATATACGCCACTTTTTCCCAATCATTGTCATTGGTTATATTTATGGCGATGGTCATGCTGCTTCCCCCTGAATAACTTGACATCAATCCTTGAGTTTTGATCGGATTCTCTAAGAAAAACTTGAGATCGCTAATGATAATTATATGATATTAAAGACTATATTCGCCTTTGATGCCGTCTGGCGAGGTTGCTCAAAAGCTCACTGCAAGCCTTAGGATCTTTGCTGATTTGAGCATCAAAATACGTTTGAGGCAGATCACTCGCGTTGCTCATGAGCCATATGGTGCAATTGGGGGCGTCGTGTTTGAGAATCCGCGCGAGGTCAAGACCCGTTAACGTGCCACTTCCAAAGTAGTAGTCCGTAATGATGGCATCAAACCTCGTCAACAATTTGGAGTCGTTTCCGCGAGCAGCTAGAAACGCATCCGGCGAGTCAAAGCAGTCAATTGTCATATCGGTAGACTCTTGGAGCCACATGTCCTGTACAAATAGACTATCTTCGATGAGCGCAATTTTTGGCCCCTCTGCCTTGGATGCTGGAGGAGCTTTGCGGTAGCCTAGGTTTTCCGGGAGTTCGCAAGATTCGCTTAGAGCCTCCCATTGGGTGTCGGTTGGAAGCGTAAAAATAAATTCAGTTCCCCGGTCGGGATGGGACTCGCAGCGAATGGTGCCCCCGTGATCTTCGACGATGCGCTTTGCAATGGCAAGACCAAGGCCTGTCCCATTGGATTTTTCACTTGTAAAGAAGAGTTCAAAAATTTTTTTTCTGAGTTCATCCGAAACGAACGACCCAGAATTGCCGATGATGATCTGGCAAAATTCACCAGATTCTGCGGAATGAAACCACAGGTTCCCCGATTTATACGGCATGGCATCAATCGCATTGTCGATCAAATTAATCAGAAGGCGCTCGATCTTGTTGGGTTCGACCCGCAAAAGTTTTGTATGCCTGAGTTTATAGCTGAGCCTGATGTCCCCGCAGGACTGGGTGCGTTCGATGATTTTAAGGGCGCTTTGGATCAATGTTGGCAGCGACTGGGGCTTTGGTTTGAGCGGAGTTTTTGAATCTAGCTGCATAAGATCATTAAGCATGGCTTCGACTAAATCGGTCATGATGGTGATCTCTGCCGATAATTTTTGGGTCAATTGGTTCTTCTTAGGATCCGAAGAAACGCCGTCTAAAAACCCGAGCCCCAGGCGCAAGAATTCAAAAGGTTTTCTTATATCATGCGAAATCATGTGAACCGTGTTGACGACTGCCTGGAGCCGCTCTTGCTTCTTGTTCTGCTCAGAGATTTTTTCGACCGATTGAACATAGGATTTTTCGGTTTTCGCGAATTCAACAAAGACTAAGGCTCCGACAATAAAGGGGGTCATTAGTTCGGTATAGCGCTCCCAGCGGAAAGGCAGATGGTTAAGCGCGAAATAGCTGTCAGCAACCAAGCTTACGATTGTGCCCAGCAGTAAGGACAAGGTAAGAAAACCCCTTTCATCTGTGAGGTGCCGACGGTGTTTGAGCAGAGCTATGGCCAAGATCATGAACGCCAGACCAATCATGAGATAGCGCCTAGCTTGAAAAACATCGGCGTAGAATTCGGGATGAACGTAAGCATGAGACGTCATGCCGATAAGGAGTAACAGGTTGTACCTGGTAAGATTGCGTTGCCATTTTCGCTGAAGTTGCAGCACCTGCAGGATTAAAATGAGAAGCGCAAAGCCAGAGGCGATCGCAAGCGGTGCCTGCCAACGAAGGTGATTGAGAAAGGAGCCCGGCAAAAGATCGGCGAAATAGGCTAGTGAGCCGCGCAGCAAGGTCAGGGCAAAATACATGAGCGCAGGTTCTACAATTCGCCCTCTGATTCCCAACGTGAAACCCATGATCAGGACAAGTCCCAGCGTTAGTGTAGGCAGAATCGTGAAAAGGTTAGCCTCTTTGCCAAGCGCATAATCGACACCCATGATTCGCGAATTCACCGTTGTCCCGCGGGCAACCACCATGGGCTGCAGACCAGTGAAGCCGGTTCGATCATTGATTGTTCCGGTAATTTCCACATGCAATGACAGAGGTGAAGCTCCAGAGAGAGCTAAAATAGGCTTATCCGCACCTTGGAACCTTGCAACCTCGTTCTGTCCCGCAGATACCACGATGGTATCGCCAAATACCCAGCCTAAATGCAGATAAGTCAATTCGGATTGCTCTGACTGCCACGGAACTGTGCAATCATACGCAACCCTACCGCTACCAGAATCAGTAAACTGCGCGTGGGGATGGGGGATTGCTATTTCCTTAGTGCGACCGAGATAAGTAACCTGACAGTGATTGATGCGGTTGGTATCTCGAAAAAAGTAGGTTTGCCATTGGTCCAGACGAAAGGCGGCATAACCATAGACCGTAACAGCCATGGTCAAAATGATCAAACCCCAAAATCCAAAGAGTCGCCCGGGCGACCTCTGCTGCCGTCGGTCCATGTTTCCCCTTTGAGGAGATTTCGGATTTTAGAAGGTAAGGCTGTACCAGCGTAGATTTGGTAAAAAATCTAAATGTGGTCCTTTAGACTCGTAGGGATTTATTTTGGAGGTTATTCTTATTGGTGCGTGAAGGTAGTCCATGTTAGCTTATAAGAGTCATTTTAGGCAAAGGGCGGCGATGGAAAACTTCTTTTTAGATAATGAAGACCTTCGTTATTATGTCGAATCAGGAATCGACTGGGCTCCTTTGATCAAGCTCACCGAACACAACTATCAAATCGAGGGTGGGTATAAGGATTCGCAGGAAGCATTAAATGCGATTCAGGCGAGGATTGAGGCAGTTGGAGCCTTTTCTGCGACAATTATTGCACCATTGGCTGAGCAGATTGATCGAAATCCTCCCAGGACAAAAGGTTCCGAGATCTTGCTGACTGCCGAACAGACTAAAATCAACGATGGTCTTGTTGAGCTTGGCGCCTATGGGGCAAGCCTTCCGCGAGAACTTCTTGGTGCTAATGCCCCATTTGTGGTCAGCTTGATCCAGGGAGAAATTCTGGCGCGTGCTGATTTATCGACCATGGCTCAGCAGAGTTTTTTTGGCAACATTGCGCTCGCGCTCTATCTCTATTCGGTTCATGAAGGCTCCACGACCTTTCGAATCAATCCGCTGCGCATACTGCGCACACGTTTTGCAGAGCCTATTCGCACAATTCTCTCGGGAAAAGCTTGGGGAACCTTGGCAGTCAATGAAACCGACCATGCCTACCGTGACATTGGTGCGATCGAAACCATCGCTCAGTGTGATCAAATCGGGCATTGGACGATTACCGGGAAAAAATCTTGGGTTCTATCAGGGCATGGCCGGTTCATTTTAGTTTTGGCAAAGACTGAGTTTGATCGCCTCGATCCCAATCCAATGCTTAACTTTAGCTTGTTCTTGGTAGATTCAAGCCCTTTTGAAAGGGCTGGAGTTACGATTTCGTCTGTCCAAGAAAAAGTTGGATTGGTAGGCGAACCTTCGGTATCCCTCGATTTTAATGGTGCGCCGGCGCAATTGATCGGTGCCCGCGGCGATGGGTGCAAGCTGCTGCATCTTCTTATCAACTATAGTCATATTGCTGTAGGATTTGGGGGATTAGGGCTGTTTGAGGCTGTTATTTGCCAGGTAAGAGAATTTGCAGCACACCTTGAGTACGGCGGTCATGAACTGGTCGAGTCGTTTTTGGCCGACCTTGTTACGGAGGTTCAGGGGCTTCGAGCCTTGGGACTCAGGTGCGCGTTTCACGAGGAGATGGCGCAACGCCTTAAGATTCAACAGATTTGCGGTGTGTTAGACCAGGATGAAATGAAGCTCGCGCAAAAACGGTGGGTCCGGCATCAGGCAGTTACGAGATCTCTTACGCCGCTTTTCTTGTACAGCGTGATTGAGGCCGTAGTGGATGCCGCGCGTCGAAACGTAACCCTTAGAGGTGCAGCAGGTTATGTCGTGGGTTCGCCTGCGGAACGATTACTGCGGGATGCTGTGGCGATGACAAGTTTTTCTGGTCCAAGTGGACCGTTGGCAATCCAAGCTACCAAGGCGATTCTGCTTCAGACGATGCGTGACCCGGCGCGATTCGCCCAAGACTATGCTTTGGCTAAAACTCAAGCTATTACCTCTCTCAGTCCCCTGAAACGCCGCGTGCACCAGTTGCATTCGCAGGCACTGCATGCGATTTATCACCTTATGACCCATATTGCCTTTTGCAAATTCAGGGATATCAGCGATATGCCCATTACCGGTTGGAATAAATCGCTGTTTCGAGATTGGGACGCTAAAGTCGATTTCGCGCCGGCGTTGATGCATGCCGAACATTTGACCGAACTTATTACAATCAGAGAAACTGCAAAGATTCTCCTAGAGCAGACCGAAAAACATGCTGAGCGGGAAGACCTTCTCAAGCGGTACCTCGACAGGAATGAGGCTCGGGCGCTCCTCCTTCACAAAAAGATTGTTTCAGCGAGCAAACGGGTATCTGCCAATCCAGATCAAAAAGGTCTATCAGGCGAAGCGCAGCCCGAAAGCGCATCACCATCAGCATAAAGGAGTTGTTTTGCATGAATTCTGATCCACGAATGCCTCAGATTTCCCACATCAGGCATCAGCTTCCTGTGATAGCGACCCTTGGCAAAGCGATAGCCCATTCTTTTTTTCGCAAAGGAAAGACCATTCCATCGACTCCAACTCCAGAAACGACGGCGACTATAAAGCCCCGCGATTCAAAATTGATCGATGACTTTATTCGGCATGTCGGTGGAAATGTTGCAAGCTACCAGGGGCTTGTACCATTTCACATGTTCCCTCAGTGGTGCGTGCCGATCGGATTTGAAAACACTCAGAATCTACCATTTGATTTCAAGCAGATCATCAATCTTGGCGTAAAGGCCACGATAAATGGTCCAATTCGCCGAGAGGAGCCCCTCAACCTTCGATGCAGGATTGAGAGCATCAAGGATAACGGCAAGAAGGCCTTTGTAACCACCCGCTTTGTAACCGAAACACCGTCTTCGCGGGATGCGTTGGTCGCTTATTTGACGACCATGCTCCCTTCGTCTGGGATTAAAGACTCGATCGATTCCCAGGTTTCGGCCCCCCGGCCGAAAGCCTCGCAAATCTTGATCCCTCATGAATGTGA
>CAZOSN010000021.1:34505-37537 GCA_964582405.1 uncultured Oligoflexales bacterium
GAATTGGTCGATACTATTTCCGTGAATAAAGCGGCGGGGATCGAGTTTGCTATTTTGACTGGCGACTTTAATCCGCTCCACTGGTTACCTGCCTACGCCAGAGTTATGGGATTTAATTCGCCTATTCTCCACGGTTATTCGTCGATGTCTCGAACGCTTGAGGTCTTGATCAAAAACAAATTCGGCGGCGATCCTTCGGTGATCAAGGAGCTGGACATATCATTTACCAATCCCCTACCCGTGCCCCACAAAGCTGGCGTCTACTACTTGCCTGATGGCCAGTTTTTCCTCGGTGCGGCCGTTGGGGGCAAAGCCTACTTGGTGGGCAAGCTACAAACCACGGCGAGTCACGGAGTCTAAGATGCATGATTATCTGGTCAGTATGGGCCAAAACAAAACGGCGAAACACTTAATCAAAAATCTAGGTATAACCCTTCCCCAAAAACTAAAGCGCCAAAGCGGGGCATGGGATGAACACTTTCTAGGAGGCAAGCAGCTTGGCATTGGAGGCTCGGGGCATTTGCACCGAAGTTTGGGGCCCGAGCTTGTCCGCGCCGGCGCTACAGTATCTCTAGTCGGCGTATCGGAAAAAATCGTCCGCGACTATGCAGGTCTCAATCATGTCAAGGTACAAGAGGGCCCGGCGTTGACGGCCACGAGCCATGCCTTGCTCTTTGATGCAACGGGGTTGGAATCAGTCGAGGAATTGGAACAGCTCTATCTGTTCCTTCACAAAAATATTCGCCTCGTCGAACCCAATGGCAGGATTATACTCTTGGGACCTGCGCCTGGGGTAACGTTAGCTTCGCAGGTGATAAGTCATGCTCTGGAGGGCATCGCTCGCAGCCTAGCAAAAGAAGTGGGAAAGCGCGGGGCAACGGCGCACCTTGTCATGATTGCCCCGGGGGCTGATTCGAGGGTTGCTGGTGTGGTTCTTTTCCTATTGTCAGCTCGGTCGGCATTTATCTCAGGCCAGACGTTTACAGTTACAGATCTTGCCAAAGGTCCTTCAGGTGATGCGACCGCGCTTCCCTTAAAAGGTAAAATAGCATTGGTTACAGGGGCGGCGCGAGGGATCGGCGCGGCGACATCGCGAACTCTCGCTCGTGAAGGAGCCAAAGTTGTTTGCCTTGATCGTCCGGACGACGAGAAAGCCTTGTCTGGAGTGGCGCTTGAAATTTCGGGGCAGGTATTGCTCCAGGATATCACAGACTCCGAAGCCCCTCACGCGATTCAATCCTTCGCTACAGACAAGGTTGGTGGGTTCGATATCATTGTTCACAACGCAGGGATTACGCGCGACAAAACCATTGCGAATATGGAAGAAAAGCAGTGGAACGCTGCACTCAATGTCAATCTCGCCTCGGTATTAAGGATAACCGAAGCTCTTCTTACAAGAGGGCTTAATGACAATGGCCGCCTTATTTGCTTGAGTTCGATTGCGGGTATAGCTGGCAATTTCGGTCAGACCAATTATGCTGCGGCGAAATCGGGTCTTATCGGGTTTATCAATCATCTTGCGCCTCTGGTAGGCGAACGCGGGATAACGGCAAACGCCATTGCGCCGGGTTTTATCGAGACACGACTCACAGCATCGATTCCCTTTGTCACCCGTGAAGCTGCCAGGCGGCTAAGCAATTTGGGCCAAGGAGGTCTTCCCGAAGATGTGGCTGAAGCGATCGCTTTTGTGGCGAGCCCCGCTGCGGTGGGGTTGACTGGATCGGTTATTCGCGTATGCGGAGGAGCTCTGATAGGCAAGTGATCCTGATTTTGGCCCTTCCAACTAAAAACGTATCTAAAATTCGAAGCCTACGATCTGTCCAAAGAGGTGACATTTAGGCATTTTTTGTCGCCTCAGGAATTCAGGTAAAAATTCCGATAAGTGTTATGATAGGAGGAGCACGGGGGTGCTTTTGGACTGCTTTCCTTTGTGAGGTTGTATGGCAATACCTAAAGGACGATTTAAAGCAAGATCGCGTGGTAGCGAAAAAAAATCCAAAGATCAACCGGAGATTCAGAGGCTCAAAATAGAAAACTCTCAGCTACGCCGTCAGCTCTCCCGCCTGCGCAAACAGATCACTCGCATCAACACGGACGAATACGAGAACGTCGAGGAAGCCCTTGGCGCGCAAAATCGCGAAGATGAAATCATCGGGCAGCAAAAATTGATCGAACATTGGCGGTGCTTTCATTGCAACGATGACTATTTACGGCTTATCATCGTGCAACGGCCGGATGGTGCTTTTTACTTCCGTAGATGCCCCAACTGTGAGCGGCGGACGCGTCTTAAACCACTCGAGGATTCAGTCGTGGGACCGCCTTCGAATGGATCGGTGCTACCGCTCAAGGAGCGTTCGCCCACGAAACCGTGAACAGCCCCTAAATCGTCCTAAAAATTTCCGGATTCGCCAGGAACTTTATGAACGCAAGAAATTCAATGGACTGCGTCGAGAGTTGTCTATAACGTACCGGTGTTAAAACGCATCCTGCGATGCACATTATTTCCAGATAAATGGAAGAGGTATTGAGATGGGATCGAGAAAATGTCTAGAGCGAACTTCCGCTTTTTTTCTTCCGGTGTTCATCCTGTTTATTTCTTCAGCTGCTGTCGCAAAAGACTCACTGACAAGTCCATATCAAGGTGGTTTTACCAAGGGTCAAATTACTTTAAGGATTCACAAATGTGACAACAGTAGGTGCCAACTCGATATCGATGGAGGGGGCATCGACTACATCTTGTCAGGCCCAGTTGATTTTTCTTCTGCGTTTTTGGGCATTCATCATGCATTAGGGTGCGAGTTTCTGATTAGAACCAAAGTCTTCGAAGGTATTAGAAGAACAACGGTGTTTGCAAAATCGAAAAACTGTATTGATACTAGCGATCCAGAATTCGAAAAAGTTCGCAAGATATTAGGCCGCGACTTTGAGGAGAATACTAGCGAGTACAAAGAGCCTGCCTTCTGTATAAATAAAACAGACACTATATCAAAGATCATATGTAACAACCTGGGGCTTATAAAATTATTTAACCT
>CAZOSN010000022.1:0-36470 GCA_964582405.1 uncultured Oligoflexales bacterium
TGCCGCGCGCGCCTGCCTACCGACCCTGGTCGCTTCGTCCAACCAAGTCGTCGCGGGGGCTCAAGGGGATCGGCCTACAGGCTGAAATATTCTTTCCGCTTTTTTTTGAAAGACGGGTCATGGGCACGCTTATCTAGTGCAGCTTCCCATTTTGGTCTCAGACGCGCAGGCTCAATGAGCACAGGCTCCGATGAGCGCAGGGTCAGGTGCCAAGCGCGCGTTTCTTAGGTTTGCTACCCCGTGCATCTTTAGACTTTCCGCCAAATTCGGGGCGAGTCCTTGAAAAGGGCTTCTTGCCTTGGTTAAACCGCGGCTTATCTCGGTCTGATTTAAATTCCCTAACGCGTCCGCCGCCGCTCGTGGTACGGGGCTTTTCTTCGCGTGGCGACTCGATCTGCGGGTACCGTGACTCGTCAAAAACCTCGCCAACAAAGATCCTTAGCAGTGTCGCGACAGCCACGCTCGGCGGGATGTCTTCTAGCAGCGCCTTTGCCAGGTTGAAGCAGTGAGTCTTGGCAGTTTCGGTAATGCTCGGATCGAGCATCGCGGGAAGAGCCGAAGCCACGCGGTCTATCACCAGAGTTTTCTGCGCTGCGAGAATGTCATCAACCGACGGTGGGGCAATCTTGATCAAGTCCGCCTTTGCCACGCGCTTGATGTCACTCAGAATCCGACGTTCGCCAGGCATGACAAGACTTATGGCAGTTCCTTCCAAACCTGCACGACCAGTGCGACCAACACGATGAATGTAGGTTTCGGGATTATCGGGCAAGGTGAAGTTGACGACGTGCGATAGCCCCTTGATATCGACTCCCCGTGCCGCCACATCGGTTGCGACCAAAATGGTCGTAAGCTTTTTCTTAAAGCGATACACAGTTTTTTCGCGCTGAGCCTGGCTAATATCTCCGTGCAAAGCTTCGCTGGCATAGCCACGCTCGGTGAGTTTTTGATTCACCTCATCGACTTCAACTTTGGTTCGGCAGAATACAATCCCATAAAAATCGGCATTGGCATCGACGATCCGAACCAGGACATCGATCTTGGTGCGCGCAAACACCTCGTGGTAAATCTGTTTCGTTAAGGTCGGCGTCTGAATGTTCTTGCGTAAATTAATCTCCAATTTGTCTTTCATATGCTTGTCTACAATCCGCTCCAGATGGCGTGGCATCGTGGCAGAGAAGAGCAGCATCCGGCGGTCTTTGGGAGTAAATTCGAGAATCGTCTCAATATCCTCTACAAAACCCATATTGAGCATATCATCGGCTTCGTCGAGGACCACATGTGTGATGTGTTCAAGCTTAAGCAATTTGCGATTCAATAAATCGATCACCCGACCCGGGGTACCGACAACAACCTGAACCCCGCTTTTAAGCCTGCGGATTTGTGTTTCCATCGAAGATCCACCGTAAATTGGTAGAATCGAAAGAGGGCGACGCGCTTTGAGTCTATTCATCTCTTCGGCAATTTGTTTGGCCAACTCGCGCGTTGGTGCCAGGATCACTGCCTGCACATGCTGAGAAGCAGGATCGATCCTGTCGATAATCGGAAGAGCAAAGCTAGCGGTTTTCCCTGTCCCGGTCTGCGCCAATCCCAGAATATCGCGCGTTCCATCGAGCAGTTCTGGAATAGCGCGCCATTGAATTTCGGTCGGCTGGTGAAAACCGATTTCGGCTAGGTTTGCGAGCAAATCGCTGCTAAGGCCAAGGCTTGAAAAGTCTGGAGTCGGAGTCATGATGTCTTTCTATGATTTCTTCAAATCATTCTGTGCAAAAGCGGACAAGGCTTTGCGGGCTAGCCCTTGATGGCGCAACAACGCAATAAGTATTCGTCAAAGGCAGGGAGCTGCTAAATAGCACGCATTTACAAACAAAAGCAACAGGATTAATCCTAAATCGAGATGATAGATTTTGGCCCTGAAATTGCTAAATTTTGGGACATAGCGCAGGCAAAGAGCGATGAGAGGCGAAAGCCGGCGAGGGTAGGGGAAGTAAAAAATATCATTATCGGACAGTTATGGCCCGTCAGCAGCATGCACGAAAACCCCGAGTCTCTGTCGCAGAAGCGCCAGCGGGCCATGAATCTATCAAAGGCTGGGGGCTGTTGACGTTTGGCTCTTAACATATTGAGAATAAATAAAAATTTCCGCATCCTCCTGGGTCCCTTGATTCCCCGCTAAATAACTGGGAATCAAGGGACCCAGGAGGATGGGAATATAAAACGTCAACAACCCCTATCAAAGGATGTTTTTATGACTCTACCGGTCCATGAGCTGCTTAAGGATGAACATAAGACGCTGCGCGATGCGACGCTGACTTTACGGAATCACCAGACCGATGAATTTCGCCAGGTGATATTCCGGCTGCATGAGCAATTTGTCCTGCACATCGACAATATCAAACTTGCCATCATGCGAATCCGCGATACCAGCCTCAACTTCAATGAGCAACTCAGCATGAGCGAGCTGAGCCTCGCAAAAATAAGTCAACTCTTGCAGACAATTGAGGACGCCTGGGACAGGTCAGCTGACGACCTAAAAATGAAGACAGCTCTAACCCTTGATGAGCTAGAGCAGTTCCTCGAATATGAGGCCACCTATATTTGGCCAGTTCTGGCTCCCTCGGTACCAGAACCCGGTTTAGATGAGGCAAGATAGGGTGTTGGTTTTTGGTACCCTGCCGTAGGGAACTCAGGTCATATCTCAACGCGTTTGATGAACCAGGCGTTTCATAAAAGCGGAATTGAGGTCTTTTCTTTTCAAAATAGTAAAGAAATCAAAGCATTGGAAGTCTGGGTCAAAGGCTGGCACCGGCGCGAGCTTGGCTCCTGCTTTCAGGTATGTTCGAAGCAACGGGGGCATGTCTTTTTTTTCTGGCTCGGGAATTCCGTCAAGACCCAGGCTCGCAACAAGTTCGTAGGATGGATCATAAGCTTTGGTTGGATAGATCGCAAACGAGCCGTCAAAATTACCGCCTAATCGAAACTGCTCGATCAAACCCAGAATTCTTTGCGGATCGCGGCCACGAACACTGCTCAAGCCAAAGAGATAGTCGGCCCCTGTCTGCTTGAAAAACTCATAGATCCCTTGCCAGAGCAAGCCAATGACCGAACCATTGCGATGATCTGGCTCAATGCAAGCGCGGCTAAGTTCAATCTTGGAACCTGGCCTGGCAAGAAACTCACATAGATCAAATTCTTCTTCCGAGTAAAACACATCGGTCACCTCGCTCCAGAGCATACGGTAGGTACCAACCAATTGCCCTGCTTTGAAAATCAAAAGATGATCAGCATCATCATCGTAGGTATCGCTATCCAAGCCCCCCTGCATCGGGGCACCATACTCGTTAGCAAAAACGCTCGCTCTTAGTTCGTAGGACAGAATCCGTTCGGCTTCGCTTTCGGCGGTTTTTATTAGGTAATCGCCTTTTTGAAATCGAAAATGAATCGACCGTTTTTGAATCTTATAGGCAAAAGGTGCAGTGGGCAAAATTGTCGGCGCGTCCCATGTTAACATAATGAAGATCCCCTCGGATGAAGTTCTCAGAAAACATTGACTCGACTGATTGAAGCTTGAGCGTACATTATCTCAAAAATATTAGGCCATGATAAAGATTTTATGAAAGTTTAATTGACATGAGCCTCTACCGCAACGAAATCGATCGTCTCTACGAATTTGCCGACAAACTCCAGGGAATTTGCGCTGTGAAACTCGAGCAAGAGATCGACTGCTTGAGCCTCAAACTGCCCATTTTTTCCTTCACCTTTGGCTCAGCCAGCCCTAGGGCCCCAGCCTTACTGATAACCGGAGGCGTTCACGGCCTTGAGGTTATCGGTATGCAGGTGATATTCTCGTTCATGGAAACGATCAAAAACCTCATTCGATGGGACATCAATATCTCGCGCCAGCTCTCGAGTATGCAGCTATTCATCATTCCGTGTGTCAACCCAGGCGGCGTTGTGCTCGGCCGACGAAGCAATCCAAACGGCGTCGATCTCATGCGAAATGCGCCTGTCGAAAGCCGCGAGGTGCCTTTCTGGTTTGTCCCTGCGGGTCACAGACTAGGCCCTAAGCTCCCTTGGTTTCGAGGCGACCCCAACAATATGGAAACCGAGGCAACAACCATCGTAGATTTCTGCAAACGCGAACTCTTCGAACGGGAGTTTTCCCTGGTCCTTGATATTCATTCAGGGTTTGGGATGAAGGACCGACTCTGGTTTCCGTTCGCTCACACCAAAGATCCATTCCCTCATCTAGCAGAGATTGTTTCATTCAAAGAACTTTTGGATCAGACTCTACCCTACCACATGTACGACATCGAACCACAAAATATTCAGTACCTTACCCATGGTGATCTATGGGACTATATTTTTCTTGAACACCAGAGACTCAAGTCGCCTGGTTTTATTCTCCCATTCTGCCTCGAACTAGGCGCCTGGAAATGGCTTCGCAAGAATCCAAGGCAAATTTTTAGTTCGATCGGTCTATTTCATCCGGTGATGGAACACCGAAAACGCAGAGTGCTTAGACATCATTATGCACTGCTCGATTTTTTGCTGCGATCAGTCACCTCTTGGCGCCATTGGTTTATGATGGAACCACAAAGCAGGCATAGGCTCAGCCTCAGGGGCCTAAACGATTGGTACCCAAGCCTCAACGATCTTAAAGATCTCAAAGCCGCGAATTTGATGGAGTCGACAAACCCAGCACGCGACGCTGCACCTCTCCGCCTTGTCACCGACGAGACCAAAACCTCTCGGCCATCGGCAGCTCGCCGCTAGTGGGCTGCCAGGGCTGGTAAATGAGCACCGGAAGCGCAGATCCAACGCAGACAGAGATCGACTAGTGGGCTGTCAGGGCTGATTTTGGGTGTTGGCAGCCCATCTGCCGTCCATCTTGCGCCGAATCAGATCGGCAAAAATGCTCGAATTAGCGCTGCTAGTCCTGCGCTTTTTGCCGATCCGATTCAACTCAATCTGAACAACATCTGGACTACCAACCCCTAAAATCAGCCATGACAGCCCACTAGAGGGATGCACCCTTGCATGGATTAGACCTTTGAGCTAATAAAAGGTAAATAAATTATTGCCTTGGTCAGATGTCTAAAAAGTGGAGTCCCTATGAAAATACTTAACGCGCTTTTGTTCTCCAGCACCCTTTGGCTCGCTAATATGGCGTATTCTTTGCCGCCGCCGAGTGATACCAAGCCTCTGCAAAATCTCCCCGTCGAAAAATCTTTGGTCGTGATGCCCGGAAAATTTGCAGAGCTCAATCTAACAATGAGTAAGAATAGCGAAGTAAATGTGACGTTTGAGGCCAACGAAGAATTAGAGTGGAACGTTCATAGTCACAAAGACAATAAGACCCTGATTCATAAAAATGGCTATACCAAGAAAAGTCAGGAATCCTTCAAAGCTGAATCCGATGGTGTGTTTAGCTACCTTTGGAAAAATAATTTAAAGGCCCCGGCAACGCTCAAGGTCACCCTCAATTTAGACAAAGATTCGACCATCCATTCCTGGCACGGCGATGCCAAATAGGAATTATTTTAGTTCTTGTCACAGGCACCGCCTTAGATCAGTAGTGCATCCTATTACGTTTATTTTATTCGCTTGAGGTAAGGCCAATTCTCCTGCACGAAAAAAATTTGTCTCAGTTTGACTCGAATATTTTGCTTCTAATCCTACTCGTGGTTGGATCGGTTTGGTCGCCTCGATGCTATGGGCAAGATGCGCCTGTAGGAAGTATATCGATTTAAGATGTCATTGCTGGTTTTCGGCAAAAAGCTGATCCCCTGAACCTAAAAGCCAATTTAGAAGCAAAGTCTGAGGCCAAGGTGGAAAGCGATTCGAGACTTTCCCCTGAGCCATTTATTCTTGAGACCAAATCGGAAATGCCGCAAGACAATCGCTCGATGGGGAATCGCTTTGAGGCCGTGGTCAAGAAGAAGTTCATCCTGGGCAGCGATTCGTCAAGTATAGCCCGCCGCCATCGCGCAGAGGGGAAAGCTGAGTATGTCACGAAGCTTGCCGGATATAAGCAAGCCGAGTTAAACCTAGGACAAGTCTACATAAAACTACGTGCGCAGCTTGCCTTGTTGCGGGAGGCTGAAGATTTTTTAGCCTCTATGTCTCCGGCTGTAATAAATCTTGCGGCGGCGTCCCGATCTGGAATGGTGAATGGGTTTACGGCCACAAGATGGCAGTTGTTCATGTCGGGTGTTGATGCTGAAAAAGAACAGCTAATGCACGCGATTGCCTATTTGCAACGCATCATGAACTCGGAGTCTGGTTTAGCTACAACTCATGCCAGTCTGAGCTTAAAGCCAATCGATATTGAACTTCCACCTTTCAACCCCAACCTATTACCATCCCACCAGGCATCGCAATACCTAAAGGAGGCTATCTCCGAACAAAAAGATCAATTAGGTGCCAGCTTAGAGATTGAAGCCGGTATCGGCGTCGCTGTTGCAAAGCAAGAATCCGAGCGAGCCTTTTTGATAGAGGTCAATATACCGCTTGGCAGTAAAATAGCAGCAGCTTCCGAAATGCGTGTTTTGCAGAAAGAGATTGAAATCGTCCAGGCTGAATCGGAGCTGGATGCTATGCGAGCAAATCAGCAATTTCAAATTCTATCATTGGCTATTGATACCTCAAAGTCATCGCTTGAAGTCTGTAACAAACGGATATCGGCTTTGACGAGCCTTCTGCTTCGAGCTAGACGTGCGGTCAATGCGGGACAATCCGATGTCTCGGAAGTATTGGAAATTGGAAAAGAGCTCTATGAAGTCAAGAAAAAATCAGTTGAATTAAAGGAAGCCCTTGAAGGTGCCGTTCTAGAGGCGAAATTTGTTTTGACAGGAGAGGTGCTTTGAAAAATTTAGCCATTATTTTGGCTCTGCTAGGCGCCACGAGCCTTAAGGCGGAGACTGCGTTCACAGGCAAACCGAGGTCTTTTCGCAGGATTTGCGGCATCTTAAAAATCCCCCCGATCGCGTCAACGTCGTGGTAGAGGGCACTGATTATTTTGCGGCGAGGCTCGTCCTTACCTGAGGGCGTTAAATCCTACGAGTTGTTTAAACAGGCAAATTTCATTGAGGCTGCCATCGATAATGTTGAAGGCGCGCTACGTGACGGTGCTATTTTAGTGGCGGTTGTTTTATTTCTATTTTTGCTTAATTTGAGAACCACCGCCATTACCTTAACAGCTATTCCCCTTTCATTTGTTATCACGGCTTTAGTACTGCAAGCCTTTGGCATATCCATTAATACCATGACTCTAGGAGGTCTTGCGGTTGCTATAGGGGAACTCGTTGATGATGCCATTGTTGATGTTGAAAATGTTTTTCGCCGACTGAAAGAAAACAGCAATAAAGATAAGCCGTTATCGATCATAAGCGTCATCTATCAAGCGTCTTCCGAGGTCAGGCATTCCATAGTCATAGCGACTATTATCGTCATTTTAGCATTTGTACCTCTCTTTTCTTTGGGAGGAATCGAGGGCAGGCTATTTGTCCCGCTTGGCATCGCTTATGTCGTTTCCATTTTGGCATCGCTCGTTGTATCGCTTACGGTGACGCCAGCACTTTGTTCATTTCTTTTGTCTAAAGTGGGTAAAGATCATAAGGCTGGACATAAAGATGGTGCCTTGGTCCAATTTTTAAAAAAGCAAGATATCAAGGTCTTGGAAATAGCTTTATCCCGACCTCGCGCGGTCATGCCCCAGACTACTCCGAATGACCAGTGACCTTCTGGAGCGCAAGCTCGATGTGAGCTGGCTAGTGCCCGCTGCGTTCTTTCTGAGATCTGCTTTCAAAAACAACAAAGATTTAATTTTGAAAGCTATAGAGTTAGCCATTGATTCCGGAAAAATCGAGTTCTACCGCAGTGTCTCTCAACATCAAGACGACATGCAGACTATTTCGAGGTTTGTTGAAAAAATGCCTTCTAACGAAGTTTTTCCATTGCTTTTAGACGATTGTTCTTATGAAAACCTGGAGATTATAACATCTTGCATTTCAAAAATCGGATTTAAGGCATCTCTGGCATCTTTGAAAAATAGGACATCCAAATCAGGCTGGGACTGGGACACGTTAAGTTCTGTACTCAAGGAGTCTGAGGCTATTGTCGTCAAAGGCTCAGAAAATGAAGATTTCCCGCTTAATCAAGCTTTTTTTTACGAGAAACTTGAGCGAGTAAGCGGGAAGACGTTAAAAATGCGGAATGAAAATAGTAATCCCGGAAACCGCGAGTGAACTCCAAGATTGGGGCGAAACGATGGGAAACTGTATTGGAAATGGGCACTATACAGTCCGCGCTAGTCTTGGCAATATCGTTCTACTAGGTCTCGTAGATCAAACAGAAACCATCTGTTTTGCCGTTGAAATCAATGCTAATAGAACAATTGAACAAGTAGAAGGAACACTTAGGTCTGAAATACCATCGGATATCCTGCAGCAACTTACTGAAGTTTTGGTTTCCGAAGGCATCGTGGAGTCGAGTTGATAATTTGATTAAGTTGTCGTATTGAAAGTGGGGCAAAAATTCGGCTGACTTTCAAGAAAGAGCAAAATCCTTACATGAGGCGACTTCTTTTCTCAATGAGGAATCTTTTGAAACATACTCTGCAACATATTTTCCAGCAATCATTGAGGTAACAATCACCGTCAGGATCAGTGTGGTATAAAAACTGCCATTGATGATACCAGCTTCGAACGCAACCATGGCCAAAACAATTCCTGGCCCTCCACGAGCATTCATAGCCATGGCTATTGTCTTTGCCATCTGGCCTCGGTAGCCCAGGATATGCGCACCGGCATACACTCCTGAGAACTTGATGATAAATGCGAACGCAAAAAATAGCACAAATGGCAACGCGTCAAATAGCCTTAAATTAAGCTCATAGCCAACCAACGCGAAATACACCGGCACGAAAAATGAATTGGAAAATTCTTTGATCTTTTCAAGATCTCTATTCCTATCGAGTCCAGACCGAGCCATCGCAATGCCACCGATCAAAGCACCGAGAAATTCGGGAACCCCCAAAATTTTTGACACCAACGAAAATCCGATCATCGTTATAATCATTGTCGCAACCGAATTGTAGCGATACGCCGCCGAGAAAACAGTATTCCTCAAAAATGCTATAGCTTTGCCGCCCCAGGTCAAAACGAAAAATACAAACAGCAGGTTCACGACTATATGTCCGGCAACATCCATTCCAAGCTGATCCTGATTGACATTGCCCTGCGCAAGGTTGAGAGCTATAGCAAGAATCACATAAAGGATTAAATCCTGAATCACAGATGTTCCTAAAATTAAAGACGCAAACGATGTACGCATGATGTTGAGGTCTGAGAAAATCCTGGAAAGAACAGGAATACTGGTAACAGCGACACCCACGGCAATACATAGGTTAAGCGACCAAACATTGGCCTTTGGACCTAAGAAAACCGTTACCGGAAACAGGCTCAAAACTGCAACGGTCACCAGTACTGGAAGGACACCGCCCAATGCCGTGAATCCAATAATTGCACGCCTTTGATCCCTGTTGAGGAGGCTTTTTAACTCCATTCCCGAATAGAACATCAAAAACTGCAAGCCAATCGACTTTAAAAATTCCGGTACGCGGCCATCCCCGAAATGAAACACCCCAGAAGCAAATTCAGGGCCCAACACTCCAAAAAAGCTAGGTCCCCAAATCAGGCCACCAAGGATTTCACCAACAACGGGAGGCTGCTTGAAGAATGCAAACAACATTCCCCCAAACTGGGCTGACATGAGAAGCACTAGGAATGCTAAGATCGGTGATTCCGTTATATGACTCATTCGCTACTCCTAAAAGGTAGGTCTTTGGCAGAAGCAATAAATATTCCATTTAACGTAAGCGGCTATTTTTACTGCATAAAATTTCGCCCTTGGCGGCCCAATGTTCAAATTTTGACAATCGGGGAAACGTGCCTGGTGCGTGAACGATCCGTTATTCGATATATCTGAGAAAGCAATTTACGCCGGTTGTCATCGGTCATAATGCGCGGATTTCGGGAGGCTCTATTAAGGTCGATTCCAAAATCTAAAAGTCGCAGCATAACATCCTCGTCGATTTCAGGAGTGTCGAGCCCGATATCGGATGCAAGGATTGCGATAGTCTGAGACCAGGCAACGGGATCGGGGGAATCAAACAATTTGCAGAGATCAGCTATGGATTTTCTCACAGCGGTAGGGCCCTCGGGATGGTTGCATTGATCCTCAGTTACAGCTTGATTGAAGTTAATCATGGCAGGCAGCAGAGTGGCTAGGGCATGGCCGTGGCATAAGCCGAGGCAATGGGTAACTCCGTAGGAGAGCGCATGGACCGTGGTTGTTCGCGTGATCGCGATGGCTCTTCCGGCCAAGTAAGCAGCATATTGGAGGTTGGCTAAACCACCTGGATCAGCTTGGTGAGTTGCGGATTTTATGCTGCCGTAAGCTAATGCTATGGCCTCTTTGGACAATGCTTGGCTTTCCTCGGTTGCCGCAGTGTTCCAATAGGATTCAATGGCTTGGCAAAGGCAGTCATATCCTGTGGCAGCAATTTGATACGCGGGCAAAGTTAGAAGAAGGTTTGGATCCAAAAAGCACGCGTCTGGTACCAAAGTCGGATGATCTAATGAATACTTTTGGCCATTGTTCCAATAGGTCGCAAAAGGAGTCGCTTCGCTGCCCGACCCACAGGTTGTGGGAATCGCAACCATCCGAACGCCAGGCCGAAACTTAATTGTTTTCAGATCGAAATCAGATCTAAGTATTTGGTATGCAAGCTCGCGATTGGCGAGTAATGCGCGGATAGTTTTGGCAACATCGATGCATGAGCCACCACCGACTGCCACGATGCAATCGCAACCATTTTGCTCAAACAGTTTCGCACCTTCAAAGCTTGAAACAATATTGGGATTGGGCGCAAATTCATCGAAAGGCACAACCTTAAAGTGAGAAAGTTCGCTCAACACGACTTGGTTCCTTGACCCCGATTTGAAAAATCCTGGCCCAGCTATGAGAAATACCCGAGACGCACCGAGTTGTTTGAGCGTCTCGCTTAAATATTTCAGATCGCTGTGAACCGAGGGAGTCATGGTGAACGCTCTTGAAGATCCGGACCGCTACTAGCCGAAAATAGCGCAAGTTGTTCCCGGGGTGACAGGCTTGGTCGACCTAATCCGTCTCTTGACCCTGGCTTTATATGTAATTCCGTAAAAGTTGGCCCAACTTCGCCGAGAGCCTTCAGATCATTCAGTTCATGCGAGGTAAAAATCTGGAAAACCCGACTATAGCCTGTAGACTTAGCGACCTCAAAGAGCGAAAGATTTGGAGCTGAAGTTGCTTGGCCCCCGACCGACTCGTGACAGCGATTGTTAAAGACTATGTGGTGGAAATTTCTTGGCCCCGTGGCACCGATACTCGCTAAGCTACCCATATGCATCAGAACGGCGCCGTCACCGTCGAGACAAATGACTCGTCGGGTCTTGTGTGTTTGAGCATAGCCTAAAGCTATTTGCGAAGTATGTCCCATCGCGCCCACGTTAAGGAATACCTGATTTGGCTGAACAGCACCTTGACCCGTCAAACTTTCAGATAACTCCCGACTCAGCTTGCCAGTCGATGAAAAAATAACATCGTCTGAACGCAATTGAGCGATCAAACTTGACAGGGCATCCTCTCTCGTCGGCCGCGAATCTTCGGACGACAAAACCACAGGCGTCAGGGTAGTAAAGGTGCTTTTTTTAACAAGAACAACAAACGGGCTTTTTTCTTCCTTGGCTGTTGATAGAGCGTTGATCACAAAATCTTGCCATTCGAGCTCATTTTTTGGCAAAATCCCGAAGGGTAGGTTCATTGCCGCAACAATTTTTTCCGTGGCCTGACCCATTGATTTGTGCTGTGGCTCGTCCGATATCGCCGGCTCGCCGCGCCAGCCAACAAGCAAGATCATGGGTATTCCATAGACACTAGGGTGGGCAAGTGATGTTAATGGGTTGACTGCATTGCCCAGACCAGAGTTTTGAAGGTACACCAGCGGGATTTTGCCACTTGCAAGCCAGGACCCCGCTGCAAATCCAACGGCACCGCCTTCATTTGCTGCCGTAAAATGAAAATCTCGACTGACTTCTTGTTCCACTGCGGCACAGAAATCTTTGAGTAAAGAATCAGGAACCCCTGCGAAGCATTTCACTCCATGATTCATGACAAATTTAACAAATTCCAACGGTTCAATCATGATCCAATCCTGACTTTGTGGCCAATTTCCTCACCAAGTTTTATCAAAGTCTCCCGCCCCTGAGCAGTCTGCTCTAGGATGTCTTCACTAGGTGTTACCAAACCTTTTTCACAAATCACAATCACTGTCGATCCCCCGAAGTCAAAGTAACCCTTTTCATCTCCGCGCTGAAACCTGCGTTCGTTGGGATGGGTCTCATGGATTCGCCCTACGCACATCGCTCCCACCTCGATGTAGATAAGTCTGCCAAAATATTGGGTCTTCAGCAGATTTATCTGCCTGATATTAGATAAAAAAGTGTCCTGTTTTTTGGTAATCCCTTTGATACTTACAGGGTAATACGCACCTGGTACAGTGAACCGCTCGATAATGGAACCATCGTCTGGAAAGTGAAAATAGTGATAATCAATCGGACAGAGGCGGGCGATGAACATCGCACCAGGATCAAAAGAATCGAGATTTAGTCGCGGCCCGACCAAGTCTTGAGCGCGGAGGAAACATCCTTTGACAGGATAGCAAATCGAGTCTTCGATCTGACGAAAGGCAAAGTATCGACCTTCGGCAAAAGCTGGAAAAGCCTGGCCATCTACAAAGGTACGAACACCCGGCCGAAACCTTCTTAAGAAAAACTCTCGATAAGAGCGGTACTGTTCTTCGGGAAATTCATCCATACTGACACCAAATTGCTCGCAATCGGTTGCAATTTGTCCCGTGCTAAACCGAGAAGCTTTGTAAGAGTAATAAATGTCATTAGCCCATTTCTGGCTAAAAACGCCTTTAAGCAATAGTTTTCCAATAACTTTGCCGTAACAGAAGTCTATGAATCCTCCCGCATAGACTTCTTCGCTAATCACAAGCTTCTTAGTTCTATCATAGTATTCAACTGTGCTAGGACTCACGCCTTTTTCTCCCAGATTTCGGTGCGATAAAATGGTGTACGGTCGAGCTCGAGAACGGCCTTAAAATCTTCATTCCTCAAAGCAAATCCAGAGAAATCAAGATTAGATGGTTCCCTCAAGTAGTAGCGAGTAACGACCCGACCGTTCCGTGCAAGTTGCCGCTCAAGCTTTTTTAAGTAGCTGTTGAGAAGTTCATCAGGAAAATAAGATGGAATGTCGGAAATTGAAACAAAGTCAAAGGTCCGAGATTTTTTGGAGAGCACCTGAAAAAAATCCCCCTGCTCAAACTGGACCTCACAATTCGCCAGGTTTTTACGGGCGGTTTCGTAGTTAACCGGATCCGCTTCGGCAGGTAGCCCGCTTGGATAGCGGTATTCTCCTAGGAAAAGAAGCTGCATAAAAAAGTTTTCGCGCGGCAAATCCCGGTTGGCTATCGTCGCTATAACCGACATAAAGTGGCTGTAGAAACTCTCAGCAATAGTTTTTTTGGGGGCTTTGCCATTGTAGAGCAAGATATTTTGACTGACATTGTTAAATAATAAAAATGCAACAGTTCGAAATCTTACATGAGGGAACTCTTTCACTAAAAACCCGCAGAAATCCTCACGCTGAGTTATGGCGAACATTTTTTCAATGGTTTGAGTTCCAAGCGTGGCTCTTAGCAATTTACTCATTTGTATGATCTGACTTTCCCATCGGCCGGTGGTGATGAGAGGCCCCCATTCATTTTTCTCAAAGCAAACAGTTAGAAAATCTCGGTCACTATCAGCCAACAGGCATGCATCGAACACGTCCTTGCGCTCGGTATAGCTCATACCTCCATTTAGGTATCCCCAGAATTCGCAGAACTCGCGGTGACTTAAAATGCGTAGGGTTTCAAATCGAAGTTTAGTAAGCATCAGTTGATACTCGGAAAAATCAACGCAGGTGAGCAGTTCCGGAGCGCTCGCAAGAAGAGGTAGCACCCTCGAACCGCTGCCAGCGATAGCTAGGGCTTTTTTCCCGGATTGGGCCAAGATCTGGGTTTCGATCCGTGTGTCCTCGTTGGACGACGTGTAGTTTAGGTTTGCAAAATAGGCTCCTGTGCCCTTCGCTATTTGATCAACCATTGCTATTTGCCTTTGCTATCTTGATATGACCGTTGTCACCGTCCATGGAGAGGAAATTTCCTGACTTGATGCGTTTGGTAGCATCCCTAACCCCCACGATCGTCGGAATGCCTAGCTCTCTGCCGATAATAGCAGTGTGTGAGAGGATGCTACCTTTTTCCACAATCAGTCCCCCAGATAGATTCATCAGGAAAACCCACCCCGGGTCAGTCATCTTAGAAACAAGAATCTTGCCTCGCATCGACTCAACATCACCGGATAGACCAGCCAGATCAATGACCACAAAAGCTTCTGCTGAAGTAACTCCTGAAGAACACGGTTCTCCATGCAAACTGCTGCTATCTTGATCCTGCTCCCAAGATAAATCTTGGGCAACGGTCATTTTTTCGAATTTAAGGTGCCCCACTCTATAACGATCAGCGGTCGTTGCGTCTTTCCATTGAGCATAAAGAGCCTTGCGTTCGCTGATCAAGCGTCTAAAAATATGTTGTTCGCCAGACTTGTCACTGGCATAGAGCGAAGCAAAATGATGATGGATGATTTCTTCGATTTCCAAAAAGAAGACATCATCTTGTTCCGCGATAATACCCTGCTCAAGCAAGATTTTACCCATGGTGCGGATGCTATTGCGAGCCACCCCGTATGCCTTAGATCTCTGCAATCGGAAGTTCTCTCGATAGATTATGCTGCGTTGGGCTAGCGCGAGAGCGATATTAAAAGCCAGTTTTTTGATCGGATGAAAAAGCAGGGCGTCAGACACCATCTTTGCGCCTGAACTAGATGGAGGTGGAGTCCTTTTGGATTCATGGTCCGCAAAATCGAGGATCATTTGCATGAGAGTTGATGGGTATTCGCGGAATGTTTGGGACTCTAATTTCAGTTCACCGATTCCCCGGTCTCCATATTCGGCAATATGCCGATGAAAACCATCATGAAATGCCTTATCTGCAAACCTGATTTTCCTATAGTCAGATTCTCCGATTTTTACCAACTGCTCAACCTCTGCTCTGATCAAGGGATCGTTGCGCAGCCTGGCGGCAAGCTGATTGATGCTCAAAAGTGGATCGACGCTCTCCATTCGTCCTACGCCTTTACCTTGAACGAGGTCGTTAAAAATTCGTCCTTCGGGAGATAAACCCAGGCTTTTTAAGAATTTTCGGCATATCCCAGTAAATACCATGGCGTAGATATCGTTGATTAACGTTAGATCCCAATCTTTGAAAAGCTTTTCTTCCAAATAGAACCAAGATTCGATCAATTTCGTCATGGAAGGGGTGGGAGAATTTTCATAGTTTTGCCAGTACTTGTCTATGACACTAGCTTTTCCGCGATAGAGTCGATTTAATATTGGAGTTAAAAAAATTAAAAGGAATACAAGGCGGTACGCGATGACAAATCCCGACGGCTTTTTTACCTTGGCGGCACCAAGGTCGTCACTCACACCGCTTACGCCGAGCATGGTTTCCCAATTTTTTATATAGGAGCTTGCTAATGGCAATAGATTCATGAAGGTATACCAGTGGCTCAGATTGTAAAATATCCTACCCTTGTAACTGCCAACAAGAAACTTAACCGCCCTTTGAACCTCTGGCCTCTCATCTAAGGAGATGTTTACGCGTCGGAGAGCATCGGAAAAAACTCGCCGGTAAACGGTACGAACAATGCTTAAGGTCATGGGCGTGTTTACACCTGGAAAACTCTCAACGATATTTGAGTTATCTAGAACAAATTCATCGGTTTGATCGATCGTTTTTTGAATCGTCGTAACGGACCGAGCTTGTGTGATGACGGTTTGACCTTCTTGATCGATCGCCCATTCGATATCTTGCTCACAGCCAAATTCAGATTTCGCCGTCATGGCGAGTTTGTGAAGTGTTGCGATTTGGTTTGTAGTTAGCGCGGGCTTATTGGCAAGGAGAGCTTCGCTTGAGGTGATCGCTGTGCCGTATCCTTTGTCTCGATCAAATACCACCATCTCGGTTTTGGCCTCGATTTTTTGGTCTAGTATCTCGCCGGAATCATTATCGACGATATACATGTCGGCGCCAACAAGATCGCCGACGATCCCTTCGCCTAGACCTAGGCCAGCATTAATGATCGTCCGCCTTCTATCGTTTTTCCGCGGATCGCAGGTAAATAGAATACCTGAGACTTTGGCGTCTACCATTTTTTGCACCAAAACGCCCATTTTAGGACTTACGAACTCTTTTCCGCTCAACTGCACATAGTGGAGAATATTCTCCGAAAAAGCCGACGCCCAGCAACGCGTGATATAGTCAAGACTATCATTCAATCGAACATATAAGAAGCTTTCCGCCTGCCCGGCGAATGATTGATGCTCGCCGTCTTCGCCGACAGCTGAGGAACGAATCGCAAGCCAGTCGTTAGGTTCAAATTCCTGAAGAAGAGTGTCTTTGATTTCATTAGCGATCATTTCTGGAATGCTTTGGGCAATAACCCGATTCTTGATAGAAGCACAGAATTCGCGTGACATAGCGAGGTCGCCCATGACTTTCTTAGCACCTTGGTCAAATTCATCTAGAATTGCTTTGAGGCTGAAGCTAAAAGCATCGGCGGTGATAAATACACTTTTAGGAACCGGGATCTTGGCCTTGATAAGCTTCAGCGTGTTTGCGCTTTTTCCCCCAAAGCCTCCGAAGTTGTCCAGGCAAGCGGCAGTTTTTACTGAGTAAACGACTGGTTTCATAGTTTCTCCTGGGCATTGGTCAAACTGAACTTAAGGGAAAACATCGCATATGTTGATGATTCGCTGCAGTAATTTTCACAGCACTTCACCCACATGCGCGAGTCTTCGCTTACATAGCCTGCGTATACTTTCCAAAAAATTAACCACGGATTGCGCTTCACCATATGGCAAGTTGCGAGTTCGCTTATGTATTTGATTTTTCCTTCGCAGCGTTTGGTTTTACCAACGTATGGGATAGTGAATGGCGGGGGACTGAATGGCATCGAGACGATCGTCACCAATTTCGCAAGAAAATCTGGCAGCCATTTGGTCAATTTTCTGTACCGGATAAGTATCTTATAGTGATCAAAGCCGGCAAGGTAGAACGCAATTGGTTCACCTTGGTATTCGCAGATATAGGAATAGCGGGGATTGACTAACTTTTCGGTATGCCTCTGGAAATAGGAAAATTCGTCAAAACTAATAGGGAGAAAATCGCTGAATTCCTCGTAGGAGTCGATGCTGATATCGTATAAAACTTTGAGTTCGCTTTGCCAATTTTTAAGGTCGATAGGACGGATCCGGACATTCTGAGCTTTAACGATTTCACGGCTTTCTCGTAGCTTGCGATTCTGATCCAAGGCAAGTTTTGCGAACTGAAAGGTTCGGTAGTTTGCAGTTCGCCATGATTTGATCTTGTTAAACCCTGCCTCGTCAAAAAAACGTGGATAGTAGCCTGGATGAAGTGGATCTCCAAACAATCTATCGCCGATCTGATTGATCAGAAGTCGAGAGCCATTAAAAATATCGCCATGAATTGGCCCCCTGATTTCCAAACTACCATGGGATTTTGCCCATTGTTCGAGATGTGGTCTAAGAATTTTAAGACAATTGAAATCCGCAATGCTCTCAAAAAACCCCAGGCAGGCGAAATCAGTTTTTTGAGTTTGAACGCTGATGAGGCATCGTCCTACAATCTCATCTCCTGAGCTAACGAGGTAGGCCCGCCAGAGGTGATTTTTACTAAAAGAGCAGCCTGAAGCGAGAAGTTTTTCAAATTCATCCGTCGTCTCTCCCAAGAATTCTGGCATGTCCGAATAAAGACGATGCTTGAGACTGACGAACCTGGAAAAAAAATCCAGATCGAAGGTATCGACAAATTTTATATCAAAGTGCTGCATAAAGACAAATCACCGTACCTAGACGGACTACAAAAACATACAGCTCTGTCCACGGTCGAACCATAAGGTGGACCTTGGCAATCTGAAGTTTATGGGCAATCCAAATGAATCCTCCGTAAAAAACGGTCGCACAGATAAGAAGGGCGCTTACTTCGTGGGCAGCCTCAGTGGTCGAGAAGACATATATTCCCATGATAGCTTCGAGGACTGCTCCCACCAATGGCAGTAGTGCGGCCGGTTTTCCAAGTACCTTGGTGTAAGTTTGGTATCCGGTTTCTTGTTCCTCGATTCGGAGTTTTCGGCCGGTTTCCCAAATAAATGCTGGAAGCCACAAGAACACCGCAAAAGCTAGATTGCGCCCCGTGTATAGATCGACATCATAGGCGTCGCAAGCCAGTGAAATCGCGGTAAGATTCACGACGAGTAAAAGTGGATTATGAGTGATGAGGGCAAGGATAAGATCATTGCCAAGGAGGTTTGGAGCGTAGAAGAACTTATAAAACAACCAAAGGTAGATGAGGCAAAAGGTGATAAGCCATGGATGAGTTGAGATCGAATAGGCGGCAAGCGACAAGACCACCGTTAAAGTGTAACCCAAAATCTTGACGTCGCTTAGGAGAACTCTACCCGAGGCGACGGGTCGGTCTGGGTTATTAAGGAGGTCGGTGTCGTAGTCTTTGACTTCATCAGCGCAACGGATGACAACGGGGATTGCGATAGACAAGATGAAATATAAGACCATCTCCCATCGCAAACCGTGAGTAAATGCCACGGAACCACCGAGTGTAAGCATCGAAAGCAACATATGGATGAGACCCATTGGAGCGAGAGTAAAGGGGTTGGCTCGTTCTTTGAGGAACTCCCATATTCTTTTAAAGTACGCTTTCACTGGTTGAAACTCCTTCTGGTTTTACAGCCGTTCACTACGCTCGCTTTTGGATGAATTGATCGCCGAGATCATATTGGGCGCAGAGGCGCAAAAAATCCTCGCGGTACTTGGCTTCGATTTTTTTGGAATCGGCTTCAAGATTCTCGCTTGATACTTTCATGGGTTCTCCGACGACAATATAAATTGTTGGTTTTTTGATCTCAAGCAGGGAGCGATTTTTGGATAGGACATATTCGGTGTTGAATAAATAGATCGGCAATATCGGAGCATTTGTTCGAGCGGCCATCCGAAAAGCTCCACCACGAAATGGTAATAGATTTTGACCAGACCCCCTTGTCCCTTCGGGAAATACGTAAAAACTCCATCCCGAAGTTAACATTGAGTCGAGTTTCTGTTGCTCTTCTTCTGTAAGGTGGCCACCCTGAACTTTGATGAATCCAATGTTCTTTAGCATACTGCCTAAAAGAGGCATCTTCAGATACCGCTCATGAGCTGGCATCGTGAACGCAGCGGGTGTCATTGCCGCCACAACAACTTGATCGACAAAGGATCTGTGATTAGAGATTAAGATAGCCTGCTGCCTTGTCACATCCGCCCAGCGTTCCAGGCCAATGACCTGAACGTTCAAGCCGAACGATTCGATAAACTTCTTGCAGGTTTTCACTCCGAATTGTAGGCAGGCATCTTTCTGCGAAATTTTCCCGAATATTTTGGCTACCTGAAGTCTCAAAATACCCCAGTAAAGCAGAGCAAAATAGAATTTTAGCCATGACCAAATCGCAGAAATTTTCGTCGAGGTCACTTTTTTTCTCCTGAATCTATAAGTGAAATCGCAAGATTGATCGAAATGCAGTTTTCGTTGGCTTCGCTGGCGCGTTCGTGAAACAAAATGGAACGAGCTGTTTCGGTCATTGCAGCTATCGAGGACCGCATCATGTGATTGGCGTAGATCACCATATTGAATCCAGCTGCATGCAGATCTTTGTCGCGGATGGTGTGGTAACTAGTAGGGATCGCGACCAAAGTGATTTTAGGAAATTCACGACGAAACACCTTGGCAAATTCAATGACTTCATTCTCATTGGTCTGGCAGCTATGAATGAGTATTCCGTCCGCGCCCGCATTTACATAGGTTCGGGCCCGGTGAATGGCATCATCTTGGCCTTTTCCTAGGATCAAACTTTCGATTCTAGCTATGATCATAAAATCGGGTGATTTCTGTGCGGCCTTGCCCGCACGAATTTTTTCGGCAAAAAGCTCCGGATCGTCCTGCATCTGCACAACGGAAGTTCCAAAAAGCGAGTTTCGCTTTTGTCCTACTTTATCCTCGATAACGACAGCCTGAACGCCTAGTCGTTCCAACG
Organism: uncultured Oligoflexales bacterium; assembly: GCA_964582405.1. Lineage (GTDB taxonomy): Bacteria > Bdellovibrionota_B > Oligoflexia > Oligoflexales > Oligoflexaceae > CAZOSN01. The sequence goes on from CAZOSN010000022.1 coordinate 20,376, forward strand.
AGCGGACTGTAAATACAAAATGCTCGTCTATCCCACCATTGTCCGCATCAAAGATAATCGGCCGGTTGGTAACTTCGCGCACCTGGTCAACGGTTTGGAGTCTTGATGTGACATCGACGACGGCTATGTCTGGTTTCCCTTTAGAAAGTGAATCCGTAAGACTGCTTTCCCAAAAAGCATCAAACTGCCGCTTTTCGTTACCAACTTCGACGACAACATGCTCAGCAATGAGCGCACTTATCGCATTGTGGACTTCAAGAACCCGAACAACTTTGTCTGATTCAAGCAGGGATCTAAGGGATCGCAACTGATTTCCGTTGCTTTTGCTTTTTCGAATCTCTATTTCGTGATTTTTGTTGGTCATCGCTCGCTCCATTTATGCCTCTTCGCAACTTGCCAGGATAAAGATTGCAACGTCCATTCCAAATGGAAGTCTCGGTAAGTATTTGTAAGTAGTAGATTATTTTATTATTCAGCATGTAATCAGACAAAACACTGAGTAAAAAACCTTAGCCTGTCACATTACTTGACATTACCGTCAGCACTATCAGGGAGGATATTCAGAAGCTGACCTTGACTGCTAGTTCAAGCAATGAAACGCTTCTCCCAATCTCTGGAATCTCGACCCTCATTTTTTCCCGTGGTGATCGTAATCGGGCCTTTGAGGCACTGAGTGGCGAGAACCATCAACGAACGAATCTAATATGCCACAAACGAATATGAAGATTGTAATGTGTGAAATAATGTGGCATTATACACGTATGAATGTGTGGAGGATACCCCTATCATGGCGAGCAATCTGGCAATCGACGAAGAACTCCTTAAAGAGGCTCAGGATTTGGGTGGTAAAAAAACCAAGACCAGCACTGTGAACGAAGCTCTAAGGGAATATGTCGAACGAAGAAAACGGTTAGAAGCGTTGCGTTTATTTGGTAAAATCGATTTCCTGCCTGATTACAGCTACAAAAAGGACCGGAAGAAGCGATGATTCTCGTCGATACCAATGTCCTCACAGCTGCTTATCGTAGAGCAAGCAATCGTAGTCAGGATGAAGAAAAAGTCACTGCATTTTTTCGTCAAGCTATCGTTGACGACTGGCCAATTATTATACCTGGGATCGTCTATCAGGAGATTTTGAGCGGAGTCAGGTCTGAGCGCCAATGGACCAAATTAAAGACGGCACTCGTTGGCTTTCAGATTAGTTTAGCACAAATTGACGATCACGAACTCGCATCAAAATATCGCAACATCTGCCTCAGACGAGGCCTAGCGACATCGGCGGCTGATTGTTTGATTGCTGCCATGGCGACAACCCGAAATGCCCGTGTTTTAACCCTGGATCGCGACTTTCAGGCCATGAGATCCAAGGCTGGCCTAGAGTTGGACCTTTGTTTTGACTAGATACCATGCTGAAATATGTCGAAGAAAAATCCAACTCCCTGGATAAACCCCGATAAAGATTTACAATTGGAGTTAGGAGTTGGACTTGAAGGTCGATAGCAGAGATTACAAGGAAAAAACAGTTTCGCGGATAGGAAATTATCGGAGATCAAGAAGTCAAACAGGTCTTGAGTGCAAGACCCAGGCCGTGGCAAAGCTCAACAAGCTCTGTATGCAGGGCATGCCAGGCGCCGGTGGTATCGCGCTCGGCATTGTAGAGACGGCTTTCATCGCCTGCGAGTTCGTTTACGGTGATAAGGCCACGCTCAAAGCGGGCAAGGCCGGCCCGGTAAAGATTGACAGCCTGTTCGATCAGGCGTTCGCGGCTTAGGATCGATTGGCGCTCGCGCAAGAACTGTTGCCAGACTTGTTGGCTTGCTACTTGCCTAGCACGTGCGGCCCCATAAGTCGCATACTGGGCTGCGAGATGTCTCTCATTGGATGCTTCCGCGGCAGCGCGGTTCTGCGCGCGATCCCACAGCGGAACCGATAGCACAACTGCAATCTGAGCCGTGTTGGGATTAAACTGGGTATTTGGTCCTTCTAGGGTGCGTCCGATGCGGGCGTCAAGATCAAGGGACGGAAAAATGTCTGACCACGAAATAGCAGCGCGGATGTTTGCTTCTTGCTCGGCGAGGCGAGCCAGCTTGATATCGAGACTCTGGTTTTCTATCGTCTGGTTTGACATCGGCAGAAGTTTGGGATCATTAAGGATATTGGATTTCAGCGGCCAGACCGGTTCGAGAGTAAATTTGCTTGCTAAACTCCTGAGTTCGGCGAGTGATCGCTCTTGGTTGGTTAGCGCGCCTCGCATGCTGATTTCAGCACTAGCTATGTCCAGTTCTATCTTGTCAACTTCTTGCTGTGCCAACAGCCCGCGCGCAAATTGTTCTTTGGCGACATTGCGCAACCGTAGCCGCATTCCATGAATTTTTTGAAAAACATTAAAGTCCTGAACTGCTGCGATATAGTCAAAGACCCTCTTTGCTGAGGCCTCCTCGGCCATAAGCAGGTTTTTTGTAGATTTTAGCTTTTGGCCTTCGTAGATAAGCTCAGCAAGCTCGGCTTTGTGCGAGTCTCGACCGAAAGCGTAGAGGTTCATCCCAAGGGAGCCATATGCCTCTGCTGAGACCGATGAATGCGAAAGATCATCTAGTGGGCTGAAATAGCCCCGACTCATCCCGGCACGTATCGACGGCGTCCAACTCTTTCCTAGAAAATCTGCCTCGGTAGCATCAGCGGCAGCCTCATGGTCGCGTTGTTTTTTGTCAGGATCAGCTTCGGTCAAGCTTGCCAAAGCAGACCAAAATTCCTCGGACGATTTTCCAGAATTGGAAGGGACAGCCACCGCTGCTGTGTCAGAGGGGAGATTTTCTTGGGTCTTGTTGGCTGAATCATCCGAAATCTTATCGCCGGCATTTATAGCATTGGTCGCACTGAACGCGTCTTTGCTCATGCCGATCGCAACCAATGCGATAAGAGTACCGACAACCACCACCTGAGCGGCGGCTCGCTGATTCCTGCGAATCCGAAATCCCATGGTCATCGCTTGCAACGTTGGCACCAATAGCAATGTCAGGCTCATTGACACCCATAAACCACCGGCTACCGCAATCCCTAACGGCTGCAAGACTCGACCTCCCTCGCCGTAGCCCAACGCAATGGGAAGCATAGCAAGAACAGTAGTGAGCGAAGTAATCAATATTGGACGCAGGCGCTTTTGCGCTGCCCCGATGCAGGCCTCGCGGTCGCTAAAACCTTGCGATTTGAGACGCTTTGCTAGGTCCACAAGTATAATGCTGTTGTTCACTGCGATGCCGTTGAGAAGGATCATTCCTAGCACTGCGTTGATTGACAACGTGCTGCGAAAAACATACAGGGAAAGAATGGCTCCCACCAAGCCAAGCGGGACCGCAATCATAACGAGCAGTGCTTCGGCTAGACTCCCGAATTGCAGGATCATCGTGATAAGGATCAAGCCGATTGACCAGAAAAATGCGGTCTTTAATTGATTAAGAGAGCGAGTTAGTTCTTCGTTGGGATCTTCAAACATTACCGAGATTGGACCAAGATTTAGTTCTGGCAGGCGGTCTTTGATCCACTGCCCCAGTTCCGCACGCCATTGCTCTTGCAAGGTTGAGGCTTGGGGCTTTTGTGAATCTTTAAGTCTGCCGTGGACGGTAGATATTGCCTGGCCATCCAATACATAGAGGCTCTCAGAAGTATCGGCGCGGTCAATATCAATAAGAGCTTTGAGCGGGACCAGCTGACCCTTGATGCTGATTGGAAAACCTTTTAAATCCTCGATAGTTTTGAGTGTATCGGTCGGATAGCGGAGGTAGATCGGCATATCTTTGCCCTCATAGATCATATCACCCAGCCACCGGCCCTCGGTCACGACGCGAAGGGATTCTATGATAGAACTATTAGATACGCCGGCCCCAGCCGCCGCAAGCCGTTGGCTTAGGACTGGATCTACCTTAAGATTGATCATCGTTTGACTTGTACCCGAAGGCGTAGAATTCACATAATCAAAGATCTTTTTGCTCTGCAGCCATTGCTCCAAATCTCGGGCGGCGATCATGCGATCTTGGCGATTGGAGCCCGAAATAACGAGTTTAATGTGCTCGGGATCGGGGATATGAAATTCCGAAGGGTTCCAGGTATCAATTCGATAGGTCGTGCCTGGTTTGTCAGGAAAACGTTCCTTGAGTTCGGCTTTCAGCGGATCAAGGTCGTGTTTGGATTTGAGCTTGATCAGGATTTGGGCGCTTCCCCGGTTGTGAACCTGATCAAACGTATAGGCGATTCGGTGTGAAAAGTCGCTGAGTTTGAGCTTGTGAATCGCCTCGACCTCGGCTTCCATTTTTGGGGTGGTGTTGTACTCCTGAGATTCTATGAAAAGCATCAGCCAGTCGGTTTCTGGTTTGCCCACAATCTCTTGCGGTAAACGTGGTAGCAACCAGTTGGTCATCAAGGCTCCGACACAAAATATCGCAAACGCCATGCCAAGGCTGGCTTTTGGCCTATTCATCAGTCGGGCAAGGGTATAGCCATAAAGGCGCTCACCATGGGCGAGAACAAATTCAAGTGGGGCTTTAATCTTTCTTTGCTCACCGCGCATGAGCTGCAAGCGAATGGTAGGGACCAATATAAGAGCAACTAGCGCCGAAAAACCGTGTGAAAAAATCACGGCTTTCGCAAGATCTCCGAGCAAAGCGTAGGAAAAACCCGACACAAATACGAAGGGTACAAATACAACGAGTGACGCCGCAGTCGAGGCTAAAACAGGCAGTCGGACTTCGGATACAGCTTTGGTAATCAGCTGTAATCGGGCTCGAGCGTTCAGCGGGCCTTTTGTTTCTTCGGTATGCCGAAATATATTCTCCATGACGACAACGGAAGCATCGACATTCATCCCGGCCGCCAGGGCGAGGCCGGCGAGCGAGAAAAGATTCATGTTCATATCAAACAACCACATGAGTATGAATGCCAAGGCAATGCTGATCGGGATTTCGATCGCCGTTGTGATTACATTTCGTAAACTCCCAATGAACAAGAATAGGACAAGAGACGCCAAAGCAGATCCGAGAATGACCTCATGGAGGACGTTTTCTATGGCGGATCTGATAAATTCTGAAGGATCAACTAATTTCTTATACTGGACATCTTGGGGAAGCTGAGGCATAAGCCGCTCGACGGTCTCCATGATGTCTTCGGACATGCGTTTGACATTTGCCCCTTGTTTTACAGACGCAAATAATATCAGGCTCGGCACCCCGCTGGTGCGGAAGCTTTGCGCCTGTTCCCGGTTGGTCTCTAAATTGATCGAAGCGACCTCACTGAGCAACACTTCCCCGCCGCCGGCTTTGGGTATCGGTATTTCTTTTAGGTCTGCGAGCGATTGAACCGACTGATTCATCTTGATCGTCGCTTTATCTAGTTTGCCTCCAACCTGCGAGGTCAGGCTATTGCGAACGGCATAAGCGATTTCACCGATTGAGATACCCAATGAACCTATGGAATTGGGTTTCAATCTAATAGCGATTTGGGGGCTTTCGGGATTCCAAAGATCTGCGTACTCGGCATCATGAATCCTAGCAAGCTCAGCGCTGAATACCGGTTTTAGGAGTTCATAGAGCTCGTTTATGCCGCGCTTTGGGCTATAGAACGACATGGAAAAAAACGAATGATTTCCAGAGTTTTGATAAATATTGAGAGTTTGGCGGACCTCTTCTGGCAAGCTATTGGCCACGGAGTTTGCTATCTGGAGAGTTTCCCGGTACGCAAGATCCGGAGGACTGGACCAGGTAAACTGCACGTTGGCATGGATACGGTTTGCTAGGTAAGTTACGGAAACTTGCTCGGCTTTCAATTCCTTGGTCTGAATTTTGGCGAGTTCCCGCTCAAGCCTTTCACCATAAAGGCGTCTAAAATCATCGATGCCCATGGAGCCATAAGAAAGGCTGATCCCAAAATTTGGCTGCGAACTGTTGGGAAACAGTGAGACCGGGAGTTTTGTGCCTGCCCAGATTCCAAGAATAGCCAGGAGGCCGATCACGACATAAACGCGCAGTGGGCTTGCAAAAAGAGATCTCACAGATTGCTCCCCGTGCTCTGAGGAGCTACGATCTCGCCTTCGGCGATATAACCAGATCGGTTGGTGATGATGGTGTCGCCTTCCTTGAGGTCAGCGGACTTGATTTCTAGATTTCCCAAACCTCTTTTGACGATATCGATCGCGACGAATTTGACCAGATTGCCTTCGGCGAGGCGCATGACATAGGGTTTGGCTCCTCGATAAACGACTGCTGTGTCGTTTACAAAAATGCCTGGGTGCTCTGAAGACTCAAAGGTTACTTGCCCCGAACTACCGGGGATAAGTTTTCCATCTGGCTTTTGAAGTTCGAGTTCGCACGCAGCAGTTCCTAGCAACGGATCGAGCACGGGGCTCATCGCTCGAATTTTGACATCAAAGCTCCGATCACCCACGGTGAGCTTGCCTGCGGATTTTGGTCTGAGTTTTGTGATATCTTCGGCCGTGACATTGATTTTGATTTTTGGAGCTGCCTGGTCAGCTAGAGTCAGAAGCTGCCGCCCTTTTTGAATCCGATCGCCTGCGACCACGTCTATGGCGGCAACAACCCCCGCAAAAGGAGATGTGACCTTAAACGGAGCGAATGAATAGACGGGATCTGGATTGACTAGCGTTGCAAGCTTCGCCCCCTGCGCCACCCTTTGACCAAGCTCGACGTCAAGAGTTTTAATGTAGCCCTCGACTTCGGCCAGAACCACGACCGTGCGCTGAGGAGCGATCATGGCGGGAAAAACCAACCGCTCGCTGAGCTGCGTGAATTTAACCTTGTCAACCACGACCTGCTGGGGGCTGTTCTCGGCAGCGCTATACGCGATAGAAGTGCTGCAAAGAGCCAATAGAAGCCAAATTCTATGCATGAAAACTCCTAACGCGGAAATTGCCAAAGATTCTGTTCGAGGTAATATAAACTTTGAGTCGAGAACTAGCAATTGATCGTGTGGGATGTCAACGAGATTGGTGCTTTTTTAAATTTACGCGTTCGCGGAATTATCCTGCGGAGAGTCTTATTGAAGTCTAATTGAAGTCTAATTTGAATAGTGTCGGCATCGATCGGTGGCAGGTCGCAATGAGAACGGAGTCAGTAGGGTGATCACGATACCCGACGTTCAGCTGTCGATCCTAAATCTATCAGTTGAACGGCGGGCTTGCCTTGATCTCAATGAACGGGCAGCTTGCGCGCAAGTTTGTCGAGCATCGTCCCAGTATCTCCGTGCTTAACTTTTAGCCCGAGAGATGTATCTTTGACCATGCAGTCGGTTGTACTGATTTCAGTAGGTCGAGTTTCCGAGGTGGTTCCATCGTGAGTTGCGTCCACCAACCCAAAGCAAAGTTTACCATCCATGACCTGATACAAATCGTAATAAACTGTCCCGACCTCAATGGCGTCACTGGTACCATTTCCCGAGCTCTTGCCGGTAACATCTGCAGCGGTATCTAGTGCCCAATCTGTCTTTCCATAGATACTTGACGCATTAAATAGATCCACTAGTGTTGAGTTGTTGATTTCAATGCTGATCTTTTGCAATGTTTCATCGATTTTATAAACCCCACTGGTGCCCGAGGCCTCTGCTTTGTAGTCATAAGAGTATTCGTAGGTAAAATTCTTATTAGTACAGGCTGTATCGCTGAACATCTTAAGCGAGATCACGGCAGACGATGCCCCGAGATTAAGGTTGGCCAAGAAGCTTTGGTCGCTTTCGGCTGTGCATGTCTCCGTTTTCCAGTGCCCAACATGGGCCGATGCCGTCGCATCTCCGCCCCCTGCCTCTGTTGCTGTCTCTTCTTCTGAGCTACAACCCACCCCAAAACCTGTCGCAACTGCTAAAACGCTAACACTACGCTTACTTGCCTTCATAAACGGTTCTCCTAGATTGACAACCGTTGGATTCTTTGATGAGGGGTTTTCGGCAAAATTTTCACAGAAATGAACTTTAGGAAACTTTAGGATAAGTCGGAGCTAACCTGAGAAATACTTAAGATAAGGAAATACAACGATTTTTAGCGGGACCTCCTTGGTTTGCTTAGTTGGCACCGGCCAACATGCTGCTTGCAGCAATATAGGCGGTTGTCCACGCATTTTGGAAATTAAACCCGCCCGTCACACCGTCAATATCAAGGATTTCACCAGCGAAATACAGATTGGGGCAGATGCGGCTCTGCAAGTTGCGAAAGTCTACTTCTTTGAGTTGGATTCCTCCGCTTGCGACAAACTCTTCTTTGAAAACTCCCTTTGAGCTAATTTGCATGGGGCAGGCGGTGAGAAATGATGCAAGTTTGCGGAGTATGTGGTTGGGAATCTCCGCCATCTTCTGTTCGGTATCGAAGGCAAGGGTTTTAAGACATTGGTGAAAAAAACGCTTGGAAAAGGGCAACCCTTTTATAGAGCCAAGCAGCTTGTCTTTTTGATGAACTTTCCAACTCACAAATTGAGCATAGGCGGACTCAGGGTTGTGATCTGGGAGGAAGTTGACGACTAGCTCGGCTTTGTAGTTTGTTGCGTACAGTGCACGGGCCGCAAAGGCGGATAGCCGCAATACCGCCGGTCCACTTAGACCCCAGTGGGTAATGAGCATGGGACCAGCGCTTTTAAAAGTCTTGTCACCTGCCCGGAGTGTGAGCGCAACCTGCTCAAAGCTCTGACCAGCCATATCGTCAAGTAGCGCATCCTCGATGCCAAAGGTAAAAAGCGACGGCATCTGAGGCACAATTTCATGACCTAGGGCTCGTGCAAATTCGAGACCCTGGGGTGCGCTTCCGGTCGCAAGCAGGAGGCGGCTTGCTTCGAGTGTTTCGCTGCCACCGATCGTAAGACGAAAACCTTCTCCCATACGCTCTACACTCTTGATCATGGTGCGGAGACGAACCTCAACGCCAGCCTGCTTCGCGGCAAGGGTTAGGCACTGAATGATAGATTCGCTAGAATCGCTTACTGGAAAAACTCGGCTGTCTTTTTCGATTTTGAGTTGGACCCCTCGGCTTTCAAACCAATTCATCGTGTCGCGTGGCTGGAATTTAGAGAAGCAGGCCAAAAGCTCTTGGCCTCCACGCGGATAGTGGCGAGCCAGCTCCCGAGGATCAAACGCGGCATGGGTAACATTGCAGCGGCCCCCGCCAGAAATTTTTACCTTGGTGAGCGGTCTCACAGTAGCTTCACACAGCACGACCCTTGCCGAGGGGTATAACTCGGCGGCCTGGATTGCAGCAAAATAGCCGGCTGCACCGCCACCGACAATCACGATCGTATGTGAGGATGGCAAAATTCGACTCCCTGGGCCTCAAGGTTTTTTAAAACGTCTGGTGATCGCTGGATTAGCACAGGTATGCCGCAACGTAAATCCTTACTAGAGTAGCGGCGATTGAAGCTTTTAAATCCCGCGATAAATCTTCAGACCGCCATTGGAATTCAACCACAATTCTTGGATTATCACTTTATAATCATGCTGTTATATATCTACGTCGGATGTCTTCAAAAAGGTTAAATAGCTGCCGCCATTAAGTAAGAATTGTTCGGGCCGATAATAGACACAAGCAGGCTTTTCGCCAAAAATGAGGTTTGTCATGAGAAAGTCTTGGATACTCTTACCCATTCTTGCGGTCGCCATTGGCTGCCAGAAGAAACCTGTAGCCAAACCCAATATAATCATCGAAGAACCCGAACCTAATTTAACCAAGCCAAAGCACGAGGAGCCGCTCGCTAATACCCCAGCAAGCCAACTCGCTCCTTCATCCATGCATGGAAGTCCCGAGCTCGGCGACTCCGAAACCAAAAAAGCAGTGCAGGAGATCTTGGCTAACCCTGATCCCATTCCAAGCCATGACAGTCATTCCCAGGCGTCGGCCCCAAAGACGGACCTGTACGAAAAAAATGCGGGGCATGGTTCAAATTCGATGGCGCAGCATAGGACCGAGTCGAAGCGGTCCGGCAAGCTACCCGCGGGTGAAGCGGCTAAAATGTTCGAAATGGGCAACGATGCATCCAAAGCGCGGCGGCACAATGAGGCCAACGAGTATTTTCTTACCTCATGCCAATTGGGTTATCTCGCTGCCTGTCATCGGTATGGATGGATGCTGCAAGGAACAGGCAATCTCACGAATGCGCTGAAATTCTACGCTCGCGCCTGCGAAACAGGCATGGGGAAGAGTTGCAACAACATAGGTCAGATCTATGAGTCACGGAAGGATCTTGAGATGGCTCGCAATTATTACTCTTGGTCCTGCATCCGCAAGCATGCCCTGGGATGCGAAAACTTAAAGAGGGTCCAGCAATTCTCCCTAAGCAGCATCCCGCTTAAAAAAGTTGGTGATGCACCTTCGCCGCAGTTTGCTCATTAAAAGAGGCTTTGGCACCCGGCGACTTTTTTCTGGGAATTCCGTATAAATGAAGCTAGAAAATAGGGCGCGCCGCAGTGGGCGTTGTCCGTAATTTTAATTTATGCACCAGGAGCCGACCTTTGGCTAAATTTAATGATTTTCAGTGGGAAGATGAGACCGAAGTAGTCAACGAACCGGCCCGTGCGCAGCATGATGAATTTGCCCAGCTTTTGGCGAGCGAGCGGATCCGTTCGCTCGATCTCAGGGTCGGCAACCAGGTTGAGGGCACAATTTTGACCCTTTCGCCCGAATCAGACACCGTGCTGATCGAATTGTCGCCAAGCCAGACCGGCGTTATGGATAAGCAGGACCTGCTCGATGCCGAGGGCAATTTGAGTGTTCAAGTCGGCGATCGGGTAACAGCCTTCGTCACCTCGCTAAAACTCGGGATACTATTGTCGAACTCGCTTGGCAAGTCGCACCAAAGCGGCAAAGACCTCGAGATGGCTTGTGCCAATCAGGTGCCCGTGCGTGGTCGCGTGATAAAGGATGTGAAAGGCGGTTTTGAGGTTGCTGTTCTCGGCAAGACGGCGTTTTGCCCGGTTTCAAAAATCGATTCGCGCTTTGTCGAGAACAAAGCAGGATATATCAATCAAGATTTTGATTTCCTCATCGAAAAATATGAGCAGAACGGTCGCAATATCGTGGTGTCACGGGAAAAGCTGCTCAAAGAGCTGGCCAGAGTTCGCGTTCAGGAGCTCAAGGGCAAGATTGATTCCGAGGAGATTCTGACTGGAACGGTCAGTGATCTCAGAGATTACGGGGCTATGGTCGATCTAGGCGGTGTAGACGGCTTTCTCCATATTTCCGAAATCAGCCATGCCCGGGTTTCAAAACCATCAGACATCTTGAGCCGCGGTGAAAAAATCAGGGTAAGAGTAATCAAGATCGACGACAGCGGCGATAGACCCAAGATCTCCTTGTCGATGAAGGCTGTAGAGCAGGATCCCTGGCTTAGTATCCTCGATGAATTCAAGGTAGGATCCACCTACCCTGGCAAGGTCCTGAGTTTCGGCAAGCATGGAGCCTTTGTTCAGCTGAAACCAGGAATTGATGGAATGATACATCTCTCAGAGATGTCCTGGGAGAAGCGCGTGTATAATCCGGCCGATATTCTTCGCATCGGTGACGAAGTCTCGGTACGTATTCTCGACATCAATCTGGATAACCATAGGGTGAGCCTAAGCCTCAAGGACATCAAAGATGATCCCTGGGCCGATGCTCTGCAAAGCTTTAAGCCAGGGACTGCACTCAAAGTTCAGGTCGAGAGCCTCAAAGGGTTTGGTGCGATTGCGGCTTTGCGCAGCGGCGTCACCGGCCTGATTCCGCTTAAGACCTTGAAGGCGGCATTTGGCGAAGCCTACAAGAAGCACTGCTCTCCGCCAAAAGAGATTGATGCGATTATCGTTCAGATCGACACTGAGCAGAAAAAAGTCTTGCTGAGTTTGCCGGGTGCGGAAGTGAGCAGCGAGGATAATAGCGAAGAGTACCGCGAGTTCCTTGGGGTTCGCAAAGCCAAGGACTCGGCAGCCCGTGGTACCTTTGGCGAGCTGTTGGCCAAAGCCACGCAGAAGAAGTGATGAGCGCGGGCCTACCCGCGGGTTATGATTCTGAGCCCTGCTATTATTTGAGCCACCGCGGTGACGCGCGCGACGGCCACCGTAGAATTTTTCGTCCAGATGTGCAGCTGGTTTTTTATCCCTTTCTAGGCACCGAATCCTGCATGAGTTTCTTTCAAAGAAAAATATTTCCAGATTGTTCGATATGCCAATCACAGTAGCCTAAAAGCCATAGAAATCCTTCGCAAGGAGAGTCACAACTTCCGGCATCCTCTTCATCGAGGTCAAATGCCCGTTCATCGCAGACGATCGATGCCTGCCTGATTTATTACTCCCTATCAAAGGCTAAAAAGTTGGGTAACTCTTTGCTGATTTGTGTGAATCTGGGGAGCCAGCAAGGAGCATCTGACAGCGCCGCTGCGATATCGTGATATGTGGTCAAGGGTAGGACCTAGCCTTAAGACTAGGTTCAGGACAAGCTCCATGGCAGGCATGATGGGTTTGTGAAAAAAGATTATGCCACTAATATACTATATTTATTATATTTTTATCATAATCGGCTTAAGTTAATTTGTATTTCGCCGATAAGTGGGATAGGATCGCTTTGAAGGAGTTCAGAGATGGAGGTTGATCCACAAATAAAAAAATACCTTTCCGAAATCGGCCGAAAAGGTGGGCGTAAAAGCAAGAGGCACCTCGACTCTGTAGCAGCGCAAAATATGGTCAAAGTTCGCGAAGCCAGGAAAGTATTCAAAAAGTACTTCGTCGATTGCTTTTGGTCTTGCGACCCGGAATTAATAATTAACTTGGAAGACGTTCAGTGGGTAGGCGAGCAACTCATGAAGAATGGCTCACTCCAATGTTGGAAAATTGGTAAGCGCTTATGCCAGTAACCGAATTTCAAAAGAGAATAGCAAAACTACTTTCCGTGAACAGAAATCCGGAAAGTTACCTAGCTGGTGGCGCTGCTCTTCATTTTGAACCAAATTCAATACGCTATAGCCAGGACCTCGATTACTTCCACGATAGTGAGATTCGAGTTTCGGAGGCTTTTACCGCTGATTCAGAGCTTTTGGAACGAGAAGGGATCGATCTAAAAATTGAAATGCATCAGCCTGGGTACATCAGGGCTATTGCTAAGGGGGGACCAGAAGCAACTAAGATTGAGTGGGCTCACGATTCTGCTTGGAGGTTCATGCCCACGCTCGCCTCAGAAGACCTTGGTTATACCCTTCATCCGATCGATTTGGCGATCAACAAAGTTTTAGCTTTAGCGGGTCGGGACGAACCACGAGACTACCTAGATGTTTTGCATGCCCACAAACATATCTTGCCGATTCCTGGTTTGATATGGGCGGCCTGTGGGAAGGACCCTGGCTTCACACCTGGCACTTTGCTAGAGCTACTTCAAAGAAAGGGAAAATACCGTGAGGAAGACTTTAAGCGCCTGCATTTAAATATCAAACTAGATCTACCCGATATGAAGAAAACTTGGCTCGGTGTGCTGGATCAGGCTAAACATGTGAATCGGTATTTGCCACCGAGCGAGCTCGGATGTCTGTATTACCACCAAGGTCTCAAAATATTTGTCGTTCCATCCGAAAAACGAGATTCCAAAGTTTTGCCTCACTATGGCACGGATGGTGGAATTCTGCCTAGAATAGGGTGACTCTTTTCCAAATAAATGCGGGCCAAACGGGGATTTTGGCTATCCTTGCTGCGTCCCCCAATTTGGGGACATAAGGTCACAATCGTTGAATTAAAAAAGAAAGCCCGAACTGAATTCGCAGATCGATTAATTAGATTCTGCTGAAAAAGCTCCGCTTTTTCAGCAGAATCTAATTAGGCAAAAGATATCGCGGCGGCCCTGTCAGAGGTCAGCAGCTTCGAATATATTCATCGCCTGATATAATCCGAACAACAATCGTAGTCGTCTATTTTCAAATAATGGTTCGAAATCTTTTGTGCTGCCATCGCTATAAACTGTGTCAGTAGCCGAATCAAAAGCCAACAGCGCGCTAAAAAACAGCTTTTCGAGATCTGCATCAGAATCTGATCTACTGAGATCTGAGACAGCATTAACATGTTGTTGAAAGGCCAACTTAAAGGGCTCTGTCTGAGAAATACCTCCTGTAAGATACATCGGAGGACCTGAATCATTGATAGACTTTCTCAGCTTATCTGCCATCTCTTTTTGGTCTTTGTATTTGATTGCAATTTCATCATTCAGAGATTTCGCAAGCACTGGCTTGATTGAAGCGGTGATATTATTCGGCTCCTTTTTGATGAGTGCAATGAACTCTCGCAGTTCGTCTTCTGATTGTTTCTGTCGTTTTCGAAAATCTTCAATTTGCAAGACTAAAGTGTCCACAAAATCTCGTGCAATCTTTTTTGATTCGAGCGTTTTCCGGATTTCTTGAACACCGGTGATTGCAAATCCTATGCTACCTCCAACTGCGGCTCCACCTACTGCTGAGCTCGCAAAAATTACTAGCGCCCATAGAACGATAGCTGAGCTGAACGCTGCGGCGACCGGAGATAACATCATCAAAATTAGCCCACCAACGACGCCAATCATCGCTCCTAACACGACTCCGACGCCAGCTTTTATCTTCGACAGGGTTTTTAATTTCTCAATCCAACTCTTCTTTTTTTGGACCTTAGGTTGGTCACTGGCAATATCGCCTTCGCGCAATAACTTGGTAATTGGCTCAGCAATGTCCGCGGCAATTTCTCTAATTCCGACGAATTTCAACCGTTCCAACACCGCCGGTGGGATAAGAGCTACATCAGGCAAACTCTCAAAGAACAGAGGAATATTTAGAATCTCTAATTTTGGAAGATAGCTAAGCATATTCCCAAATTTAACTTTATCCGCCTTTGAAACAGCATCTACGCTCAGAGCCTCAATATTCTGCAATGATCCCACGGATTCCTTAAACCAATCGATATCCAGCTCGCCATTTATAGAAAGTGTTTCTAGGTTAGCCAGGACCTGTGGCTGTGTTGGAAACGCAAGGTATTTGTCATCACTGTCAAATTTTATCGATAGATTTTTAATGCCGAAGACAGGATCATCGAGAACTGCCATCAGCCTTTCCCCTGCTCGATATCCAATTTTGGTGAAATCAATGTGAACGCTCTCCAATCTACCCTGTGCTTTAAGGTCCAGGAGTTTGTTTTTTAAATCGTTAAATCCCTTTATCCTAATGCTTGAAATTTGAAAATAATCCTTGGTATCGAGACGGTTCTTTGCCTCGGTTACCCTCTCTTGACGTTGATCCGAATTTGCATTTGCATTTTGGTTATTCTGGTCCGCCTGACCTGGCGGTTCGTCAGGGTTGGCCATTTCTTGCCGGCCATTGACCGAATCCATGGCATTGTTTTGGCTATTCCGTCTAGATCGTCCCAGCTGAAGGCCTTGGTTTTGTTCCAATTGATCGGCGCCTGTGATTACAACATAATCTGAATTGTCAACGATGAGCACAATCGATTCAGCTGCTGCAGCCTCCTGCTCAGGGCTCAAAGGGGCGATGGTTTTTGAATCCGCTGCCTCGACTTCATGAGCTTTTCCTGGCTGGCTTTGGACGCGCATGCATGCTGGCTGAATGATGATCGCCACCATAGTCAGCAATATCGTCAGATATCTCGCTGAAATTAGATTCGAATTTTTCATCATTTTTCCTTTTTCCTTATTCCTGATTCCAAACTTAAATATGGTACGCTGACATCTGGTGTCTACTACTATGAAAATACAGAGAAATAGTTCCTGTATTTCCGGGGTTCCCCCGCTTCCCCATTCGACTAGGAATGCAGGAACTCATAAGGTTGAGAAATCAAAGGCCAATACGCTATAGCGTACCACATTATTCTCTCACAATTTTTCTTCGGCGCGTTTATTTAGGGAATACATAAACCGTTATAGATACTTACTTGAGAGTGGCGAGTTCGCCGAGGCTCGCGTGAGTTTCGTTTGATTGCTTTGGCTATCCTTGCTGCGTCCCCCAATTTGGGGACATAAGGTCACAATCGTTGAATTAAAAAAGAAAGCCCGAACTGAATTCGCAGATCGATTAATTAGATTCTGCTGAAAAAGCTCCGCTTTTTCAGCAGAATCGTGTCCTGAAG